>NZ_JBIWPO010000024.1:0-93559 GCF_044768275.1 Streptomyces sp. NPDC101152
CCGATCTTCGACCTGGTCGACTACGGCGTGGTCGGCGACCTCTTCGACGTCGTCCCCCAGCTCACCGAGGAGATCAACACCCGCAAGGGCTGATCACTCGGCGGCTCTGCGAGGCCCCCGCGACCGCACGGACGGTCGTCGGGGGCCTCGGCTCATCCCAGGCGCAGGGAGACCTGGACGGGAAAGTGGTCGCTCGGGTACTGACCGTTCAGCGCGGAGGTGTCGATCGACGCCCGCTCCACCTCGACCCCGGGCGAGACGAAGATCCAGTCGATGCGCTTGCCGTTCGGTTGCGGCGGCCGGTATCTGGAATGGAAGGTCCCGTAGAGCGGCCCACGCCGGCCCGCCGCGTCCCAGGCGTCGACGAGACCGGTGCCGAGCATGGTGTCGTAGGCGCGGTTGGCATGGGCGTAGGCGTTGAAGTCGCCCGTCACCACGACCGGCAGCGCACGGCGGAGCCGGCCGATCCGCTGGGCGATGAGGGAGGCGGCGCGCTCGCGGGCGTACTGACTCGCGTTGTCCAGGTGGGTGTTGAGGACGAGGAACTCGCGGTCGAGGTCGCTGAGATCGCGGAACCGTACCCAGGTCGCCGTGCGCGGCGTGTCCCCGCCCCAGGTCTCCGAACCGAGCACGTCGGGAGTGTCCGAGAGGGCGAACGTGCCGTGCTCGACGGGGGAGAGGCGGCGGATGTCGTAGAAGACGGCCGTGGACTCGTCGCCGCTGATCTGCTCACGGCCGGTGCCGATCCACGCGTAGTGGGGCGCGAGATCGGCCTGGATGTCGCGCAACTGCTCGTAGAGCCCTTCCTGTGTGCCGAAGAGATCGGGCACGGCCCCGCGCAACAGCCGGCTCATGGCGGGGCGGCGGTCGGACCAGCTGTTGGGTTCCTCGGTGCTGGCATACCGCAAGTTGAACGTCATCACCCGCAGTTCAGGGGAGCGGTGCCCGGCGACTGTGGCGCGGCGGACCTCGGGCGCCCCGGCCAGAGCGGGCGGGGCGGAGACCGCCGCGGCGCTGGAGAGGGGGAGGGTGACCGCCGCGGCCAGCAAGGCCTTCAGGCCCAGACGGCGGGTGACTCGGAGCTGCATCGGCACGGGGGCTCCTTCGGTCGCACGGGCCGGACGAGTCGCGCGTCAGGCGAGTCGGGCGTCGAGCAGTGTGATACCCGCCGATGAGTGGGCCGTGAACATGCCGAGGTGGCGGAACGGCCGGCTCGTGGACATGGTGTTGACCATCCCCAGGTGCGCCGATACCTTCGTTCTACGGATTGTTGATTCCGTACAGCGGAAAACAGGAGGGTGAGGGATGGGTCAGGGCCAGCAGGAGAAGGTGGCGAGGAGCCTCGCGGGCGCCGTCAGCGAGGAGATCAGCGCCTCCCTCGCGCCGGTCGACGCCGAGTTGGAGCGCCGCTACCCCGGTGACCCCGGCACCCGCCAGCCCGTCCACACCGTGTACGTCCCCGGGGACGTCTTCGCCGCCGACACCGTCCGCTCCTGGGGTGACCGGGCGCTGGCCGCCCTCGACGAACACGCCCCCGACGCCGCCTCCTTCGCCGCCGTCCTCGGCCTGTCCGACGAGCTCGCCGGGCCCGTCCACGCGCGCGTGCGCGCCAAACTGGAGCGTGAGCCGATCGAAGACCTCCGGGTGGACTTCGAGGACGGCTACGGTCTGCGCCCGGACGCGGAGGAGGACGAGACGGCGGCCCGCGCGGCCCGCCTGATCGCCGAGGCGTACGACAAGGGAACCGCCGCCCCGTACATGGGCATCCGCGTGAAGTGCATGGAGGCTCCGGTGCGCGACCGGGGCATCCGCACCCTCGACGTCTTTCTCACCGGTCTGATGCAGGCCGGCGGGCTGCCCGAGGGACTGGTGCTGACGTTGCCGAAGGTCACGTACGCCCAGCAGGTCGGCGCGTTCGTGCGGCTCCTTGAGGCCTTCGAGAAGGCCCATGGCCTGGATGCCGGGCGGATCGGTTTCGAGATCCAGATCGAGACCAGCCAGTCCATCCTCGCCACCGACGGCACGGCCACCGTCGCCCGGATGATCCAGGCCGCCGAGGGCCGCGCCACCGGACTGCACTACGGGACCTTCGACTACAGCGCCTGCCTCGGCGTCTCCGCCGCCCACCAGGCGAGCGACCACCCGGCCGCCGACCACGCGAAGGCCGTCATGCAGGTCGCGGCGGCCGGCACCGGCGTGCGGGTGTCGGACGGCTCGACGAACGTGCTGCCCGTCGGCCCGACGGCCAAGGTCCACGACGCCTGGCGGCTGCACTACGGCCTGACCCGGCGCGCCCTCGCCCGCGCCTACTACCAGGGTTGGGACATGCATCCCGGGCACCTCCCCACCCGGTACGCCGCCGTGTTCGCCTTCTACCGTGAGGGCTTCGAACAGGCGGCCGCGCGCCTGGCCCGGTACGCCAACCGGACCGGCGGCGACGTCATGGACGAACCCGCCACCGCCAAGGCCCTCAGCGGTTATCTGCTGCGCGGCCTGGACTGCGGCGCCCTCGACACCGCCGAGGTGGCCCACCTGACCGGCCTGACCAGGGCCGACCTGGAGGGCTTCGCGGCGCCCCGGCGCGCCGACCTGACCGTCTCCGCGCAGTAGCAAGCGATCAGGTGGTCTCCGGGAACACCCTCCGACCCCGTAGGAACCGCTCCAGCCCCGAGGCCGTGACCAGCTTCTCCTCCGCGAGCACCCGGCTGCCCCGCTCGCACAGTCCGGCGTCGACGCGGGCCCGCGCGCAGAACTCCTCCGGCGTGACACCGAACAGCTCCCGCAACCGGGCGGACCCGACGAGGAGTTCGGTCAGCAACCTCCGCTGGCCCGGATGCGTGCGCGGCGACTCGCTGCCGTTGCGCAGGACCCCACGCCGGTTGACGTACAGGTACACGCCCGGCAGCCGGGTGCCGTCCGCCAACCGAACCCGAACCTGCGGCGAGGGCAGCCAGGCCCGCCGGTAGTTGCCATGGGGCAGCGGCGCGCCCTCGCTCGCGTCGATCACGGCGAGCTGCTCGGCGTCGAGCCACGTCACGAACAGCTCCCGTGCCGCGTCCGGGTCTGCGAACGGTGAGGCGGAGATGTATCCCATACGGCTGACGTGCGCGGACACGCCCACGCCGATCCCGGTGACGTACGCCTTCACCATCGGAACGGGAGAGGTGATCCCGGACTCGGCCATCTTGTGCCGCAGCTGGCCCGGGGAGGCGTTGGAGCCGACCGCCAGCACGGGGACGCGGTCCTCGTGCACCAGCCGGTCGAGCGGCAGCAGCCGGTCGCCGTCGAGCAGCCCCGACTCCGCCGGCCACACGCCGGGATAGAGCAGCGGATGGTCGCGGGGCGCCGCGGCGAGGCCCAGCTCTTCGAGGGTTCGTTCCCGCACGGGCGGCTCAGTCCGCCGGCGGCAGCTCGCCCGAGCCGCGGGTGATCAGCCGGGTCGGCAGCTCGATGCGTTCCGGGGTGACCAGGTCGCCGTCCAGTTGGCGGAAGAGCCGCTCGGCGGCGGTACGGCCGAGCGCCGCGGCGTCCTGTGCCACGACGGTGACCCCCGGCTGGAGCAGGTCCGCCAGCTCGAAGTCGTCGAAGCCGACGAAGGCGACGGGGCGGTCGTGCTCGGCGAGGACCCGGACCGCCGTCACCGTCACGCGGTTGTTGCCCGCGAAGATGGCCGTCACCGGTTCCGGGCCGGACAGCATCTCCTCGGCCGCCCGCCGCACCCGCTGCGGATCCGTGACGCCCAGGGACATCCAGGAGCCCGCCACCTCGGTGCCCGCGTCCTCCATGGCGGCCCGGTAGCCGCGCAGGCGCTCGGCGGCCGTGTGGATGCGGGGCATGTCGCCGATGAACCCGATGCGGCGGTGGCCATGGGCGATCAGATGCGCGACCCCGTCCCGGGCGCCCCCGAAGTTGTCCGACAGGACCACGTCGGCGTCGATCTTCCCGGCCGGACGGTCCACGAACACCGTGGCGACGCCCGCCTTGATCTCCGGCTCCAGATAACGGTGGTCGTCCCCGGCCGGGATCACCACCAGCCCGTCCACCCGCCGGGCGCACAGCGCCAGCGCCAACTCCTGCTCGCGGTCCGGGTCCTCCGCGCTCGAGCCGTTGATCAGAAGGGCGCCGTGCGCGCGAGCCACCTCCTCGACCGCGCGGCTGAGCGGACCGTAGAACGGGTCGGCGAGATCCTCCAGCACGAGTCCGATGCTGGCGGTGCGGCCCTTGCGCAGCACGCGCGCGCTGTCGTTGCGGCGGAAGCCCAGCGCGTCGATGGCCTCCTGGACGCGGCGCTCCGTCTCCGGGGTGACGCCCGGCTCGCCGTTGACCACCCGCGAGACGGTCTTCAGCCCGACACCGGCACGCGCGGCCACATCCTTCATCGTCGGACGGTTGCCGTAACGGCTCCCGGAGAGGCGGTCTGTGCGTCGGGCGGTCTCGGGCACGATGCGGCGTCCTGTCCTGTCTCGTCCACGGGTCTCGTTCACGGGGGTGCGTCGGACCATGAGTTTGTATGAGGATGTGGCGTCGAGCATAGAGCCTGGACAACGTTGTCATATGCGCGAGAGACTTTCCACCACAATCTCCGGCCTGCGCCCCCACCGCGAGACCGGCCCGCTTTCTCCGTCGTCGAAGGGGAACTCCTCCCTCCCGGCCGACGGGGAACCGATGGTTTTCGGGGAGATCCGACACAGATGCACACCGACCTCGTGGCCGCGCTGGACATCGGCGGCACCAAGATCGCCGGGGCGCTGGTGAACGGCCACGGCCAGATCGTGGTGCGCGCGCAGCGCGCGACGCCCGCGCAGGAGGACGGCGACACCGTGATGGGTGCCGTGGAGGAGGTCCTCGGCGAACTCACCGTCTCGCCCCTGTGGGGGCGCGCCACGGCTCTCGGTATCGGCAGCGCCGGGCCCGTGGACGCCTCGGCGGGCACGGTGAGTCCGGTGAACGTGCCGGGCTGGCGCGACTACCCCCTCGTCCAGCGGGTGCGGGACGCGGCCGGCGGTCTCCCCGTGGAGCTGATCGGTGACGGCGTGGCCATCACGGCGGCCGAGCACTGGCAGGGCGCCGCCCGCGGCCACGACAACGCGCTGTGCATGGTGGTCTCGACGGGGGTGGGCGGTGGGCTGGTCCTCAACGGCCAGTTGCACCCCGGACCCACCGGCAACGCCGGTCACATCGGCCACATCAGCGTCGACCTCGACGGAGACTCGTGCCCGTGTGGCTCGCGCGGCTGCGTGGAGCGCATCGCCAGCGGGCCCAACATCGCCCGCCGCGCGCTGGACAACGGCTGGCGTCCCGGTCCCGACGGCGACACCTCGGCCGCAGCGGTGGCCGCCGCCGCGCGCGCCGGCGATCCGGTCGCCGTGGCCTCCTTCGAGCGGGCCGCACAGGCGCTGGCCGCCGGGATCGCGGCGACGGCCACCCTCGTCGAGATCGACATCGCGGTGATCGGCGGGGGCGTGGGCAAGGCGGGCGACGTGCTGTTCACGCCGCTGCGCAAAGCCTTGGGCGACTACGCGACCCTCTCCTTCGTGCAGCGCCTGGAGATCACCCCGGCCCAGATGGGCACGGACGCCGGACTGGTCGGAGCGGCCGCCGCCGCGCTCGCCAAACGGGCGGACACGGCGGCGGTGTGACGCCCCCGGCCCTCGCCTCGGGGCCCGGGCGGCAGGAACGTGCGGGTGGGCCGCCGGGCAGGCAGGGGCGGCGGGCCGTGATCCCCCCCCGGTGAGGTCAGGTGCCCTGCTTGCCGGGTTTGTGGGTTCCCCGAGCAGGGCCGCGGGCCGTGGTCAGGGGTTCGCGGACCTCGCGGTGAGGTCAGGTGCCGAGCGTGTCGGGTGCGGGGTTCTGTGGGCAGCGGTGGCGGCCTGCGCATCTTTCGGCGAGGTTACGCGCCGACCCAGTCGGACTCGTGGGTTCGCCGGGCAGGGCCGCGGGCCGTGGTCAGGGGTTCGCGGGGCCTCGCGGTGAGGTCAGGTGCCGAGCGTGTCGGGTGCGTGGTTCTGTGGGCAGGGTGGCGCGCTGCGGACCGCGGTCCGTGGACCTTCCGGCGAGGTCGCGTGTCGTGCATGCGGGCGCCTGGGCCCTGCGGGCAGGGGCGGTGGGTCGCGGTCGGGGTTCGCGGACCTTCGGTGAGGTCGCGTGGCGAGCGCGTCGGGTGGGTTTCGCGGGAAGGGGCGGTGGGCCCCGGTCAGCGGTTCGCTCCCAGGGGGCCTACGTGCCGAGCGTGTCCGCCATGCGTGACTCCGGGCAGGGTCCGGCAGTTGAGCCGGGCATGAAAAAGCGCAGCATGATGGCCATCGCCTCCCTCGCCACCGGGTTCGTCGTCGCGGCGATCAGCCCCTCGCACGGCGCCGACCACCAGGTACTGGGTGACCACCAGGTGCTCGGCGACCTGAACGTCGAGAACACCCTGGGCACCGTCAGCCACACGATCAGCGACGACAGCTTCGCCGACGACGCCCACAAGGCGCTCGGGCAGAACAGCTGACCGGCCCGCAGTCACGGCGTCGGTGCCCCGTGGGACAGGGGTACCGACGCCGTCGTATGCGCGCCCTCAACTGGGGCTGGTTTCCGTGGCAGGGTGGAGCGGGCAAGCCTCAGGGGGCCAACACAAGAGGGGGAGTCCGTGATCGTCTGGATCAACGGCGCGTTCGGTGCGGGGAAGACGACCACCGCACGGGAACTGATCGAACTGATCCCGAACAGCACGCTCTTCGACCCCGAGGTCATCGGCGGGGGACTGACACACCTGCTGCCGGCCAAGCACCTCGCCGAGGTCGGTGACTACCAGGACCTGCCGATCTGGCGGCGTCTGGTGATCGACACGGCGGCGGCCATGCTCGCCGAGCTCGGCGGGACCCTCGTGGTGCCCATGACCCTGCTGCGCCAGGAGTACCGCGACGAGATCTTCGGCGGCCTCGCCGCCCGCCGCATCAGCGTCCGACACGTCCTCCTCGCCCCGGCGGAAACGATCCTGCGTGAGCGAATAGCGGGCCGGGAGATACCGCCGGACCTGCCGGACGGTGAGATGCGCGTACGGCAGTGGTCGTACGACCACATCGAGCCGTACCGGCACGCGCTGGACTCGTGGCTCAGTGCGGACGCCTATCCCGTCGACAGCAGCGCGCTGACGCCGTACGAGACGGCGGTGCGGATCGCGGGAGCGGTGAGCACGGGGGAGGCTGTGGTATGTGACATAGTACAGACCCCCGAACCCACCACCGAGACCCTCGCGGCCGGCGTGCTCCTCTTCGACGAGCAGGACCGTTTCCTCCTCGTCGACCCCACCTACAAGCCCGGCTGGGAGTTCCCCGGCGGCGTCGTCGAACCCGGCGAGGCGCCCGCCCGCGCCGGGATGCGCGAGGTCGCCGAGGAGACCGGCATCCACCTCGTCGACGTACCGCGCCTCCTGGCCGTCGACTGGGAGGCGCCCGCGCCACCCGGATACGGCGGGCTGCGCTTCCTCTTCGACGGCGGCCGCCTCGACTCCGCTGAGGCGGCCCGCCTGCTCCTGCCCGGGCCCGAGCTGCGCGCCTGCCGGTTCGTCAGCGAGGACGAGGCCGCCGACCTCCTCCCGCCGGTCCGCTACGAACGGCTGCGCTGGGCGCTGCGCGCGCGGGAACGGGGAGCGGCGATGTATCTGGAGGCCGGTGTTCCCACGCCGTGATCCCGTACGAGGCCGACCGGGCAGGACGCGGAGTCGTTCAGCTCGCCGCGTAGTTGCGCAGGAAAAGGGCCTCCGCCACCGACAGGCGCTCCAGTTCGTCGGGGGACACGCTCTCGTTCACCGCGTGGATCTGGGCCTCGGGCTCGCTCAGGCCGATCAGCAGGATCTCCGCGTCCGGGTAGAGGGAGGCGAGGGTGTTGCACAGCGGGATGGAGCCGCCCTGGCCCGCGTACTGCATCTCCTGGCCGGGGTAGGCGACGGACATGGCCTCCGCCATCGCCGCGTACGCCGGGCTGGTCGTGTCGGCGCTGAAGGGCTGGCCCTGGCCGACCTGCTCGACGCCCACCCGGGCGCCCCACGGGGTGTGGGCCTCGATGTGGGCCTGCAGCAGCTTCGTCGCCTCGGCCGCGTCCACCCCCGGCGGGACGCGGAGGCTGACCAGTGCGCGGGCGCCGGCCTGCACCGACGGGGTGGCTCCGACCACGGGCGGGCAGTCGATGCCCAGGACGGTGACCGCCGGGCGGGCCCAGATGCGGTCGGCGACCGAGTCCGAGCCGATCAGCTCGACACCGTCCAGCACCTTGGCGTCCTGGCGGAACTGCTCCTCGTCGTACTGCAGGCCCTCCCACCGGTTCCGGGCGGTCAGTCCGTCGACGGTCGTCGAGCCGTCCTCGGCGCGCAGCGAGTCGAGGACGCGGATCAGCGCGGCGAGCGCGTCGGGGGCCGCGCCGCCGAACTGGCCGGAGTGCAGGTTGCCCTCGAGGGTGTCGATCTGCACGCGGACCAGGGTCATGCCGCGCAGCGTGGAGGTGACGGTCGGCAGTCCGACGCGGAAGTTGCCCGTGTCGCCGATGACGACGGTGTCGGCGGCGAGGAGGTCCGGGTGCTGCTCGGCGTACCGCTCGAGGCCTCCGGTGCCCATCTCCTCCGAACCCTCGGCGATCACCTTGACGTGCACCGGGACGCCGCCGTTCGCCTTGAGGGCCCGCAGTGCGAGCAGGTGCATGATCAGGCCACCCTTGCAGTCGGCGGCCCCACGCCCGTACCAGCGGCCGTCGCGCTCGGTCAGCTCGAAGGGCGGGCTGGTCCAGGCGGCCTCGTCCAGCGGGGGCTGGACGTCGTAGTGAGCGTAGAGCAGGACGGTCTTCGCGCCCGCCGGGCCGGGCAGATAGCCGTACACCGACTGCGTGCCGTCGGGGGTGTCGAGCACGGCCACGTCCTGGAAGCCCTCGGCGGTGAGGGCGTCGGCGACCCAGTTCGCGGCGGCCTCGCTCTCGCTCCTGGGGAACTGGTCGAAGTCCGCCACCGACCTGAAGGCCACCAGCTCGGCGAGCTCGGCCCTCGCCCTCGGCATGAGCGAGGCGACGGTCTCGGCGACCGGATTCGACGACATGGGCACGCTCCTCGTGGGTGCGACGTTGTACAGGTGGATATCGGGATCCTCCCACAGCGGCCTGCGGCGACGTCCGCCGTAGGATGCGGGGGACAGGTGCGGCCTAGCCTTGATCGGAGCAGCGGACCATCGTGAGCGGCGAGAACTCTTCGGCGGACGACGTGCAACGGGTGTGGGACGTCGTCGTGGTGGGCGCGGGACCCGCGGGGGCCTCGGCCGCCTACGCGGCGGCGGTCGCGGGGCGCAGCGTCCTGCTGCTGGAGAAGGCCGAGCTGCCGCGCTACAAGACCTGCGGCGGCGGCATCATCGGCCCCTCGCGCGACGCGCTGCCGCCCGGCTTCGAACTCCCCTTCCGGGACCGGGTGCACGCGGTCACGTTCTCCAACAACGGCCGCTTCACCCGTACCCGCCGCTCCCGGCAGATGCTGTTCGGGCTGATCAACCGGCCCGAGTTCGACCAGCAGTTGGTCGAGCACGCGCAGAAGGCGGGCGCCGAGCTGCGCACGGGCGTCACCGTGCAGCGGGTCGAGCAGCACGGCTCGGCGGTGCCGGACCGGCGAACCGTCGCGGTGGTCCTGCAGGGCGGTGAGACGCTGCTCGCGCGGGCCGTCGTCGGCGCGGACGGCAGTGCCAGCCGGATAGGGGCGCACGTCGGGGTCAAGCTCGACCAGGTGGACCTCGGTCTGGAGGCGGAGATCCCGGTTCCGGAGACGGTCGCCGACGACTGGCGGGGGCGGGTGCTGATCGACTGGGGGCCGATTCCCGGGAGTTACGGGTGGGTGTTCCCGAAGGGGGACACGCTGACCGTGGGCGTGATCTCGGCACGGGGCGAAGGCGCGGCCACCAAGCGGTACTTGGAGGACTTCGTCGGCCGGCTCGGTCTCGCCGGGTTCGAACCGAGCGTCTCCTCGGGCCACCTGACCCGTTGCCGGGCCGACGACTCGCCGCTCTCACGCGGGCGGGTGCTGGTGTGCGGGGACGCGGCGGGGCTGCTGGAGCCGTGGACCCGCGAGGGCATCTCCTTCGCGTTGCGCTCGGGGCGGCTCGCGGGGGAGTGGGCCGTGCGGATCTCCGAGGCGCACGACGCGGTGGACGCCCGGCGCCAGGCCCTGAACTATGCGTTCGCGATCAAGGCGGGGCTCGGCGTCGAGATGAGCGTCGGCAAGCGGATGCTGATGCTCTTCGAGCGCCGGCCCGGTCTGTTCCACGCGGCGCTCACCGGCTTCCGGCCCGCGTGGAACGCGTTCAGGGAGATCACCCAGGGGGCGACGTCCCTGGGCGAACTCGTGCGCACCCACCCGTTCGCCCAGCGCGCGCTGACCGCACTGGACCGCCGACAGGTCGACGGCGACGGCCAGGCCACCGGGGCCCCCGGGGCCGTCCCGGCCGGCGAGGTCAGTTCCTGACGGTGATCCGGAAGACCGGGTGGTCGGGGGCGATGCGGCGCAGGTCGGCCTCCGGGGAGTCGGGGCCGACGCCGTTGAAGAAGACGCCGACCTCGGCCTTCCAGCGCTTGAGGTAGGCCCGCAGCAGCGGGACCTTGTCGTCGTCGGCGACCTCGGTGGCGGTGAACACGTCCACGTGCTTGCCGAGGCGCAGTTCGCCGCCGCCGGCCGCGCGCATGTTGTGCGTCCACTGGACGTGGCCGCGCGGGGCGAGCAGGTACTGCTGTCCGTCGACCGTCAGCAGGTTCACGGGGGTGGTCCGCCACTCGCCGCTCTTGCGGCCGCGGACGGCGAGGACCCGGGAGCCCCAGACGCTGATGCCGCGGCGGGTCATCCAGGCGACGGCGCGGTTGAAGACGTTGACGGTGAACCAGCCGGGCTTCTGGACGTGCGTGGACATTGGGAACCCCCATCGTTTGAAGAGCGTCGCTCGCTTTTGTGAGCACTGCTCTCGCTTGATGAAGAGTCTGCACCAGGTCGGGGATCCAAGGCAAGAGCGGTGCTCTCTTTTTTGTGCGATGATCTCGCACGTGTGCACTGATCTCATGCGAGTGCGCTGATCTCCTGCGTGTTCGGTGATCTCGATCAGGTGCGACGCTCTCCTTCCGGTGCACCGCTCACTACTGTGTGCAGTGCTCTCTTTTCATGGGACACTGCTCCCCATGAGTACCGCACACAGCGCCCGCGCCCGAGCCAGGATCGAAGTCACCGCCGCCATCAAGGACGAGGCGCGCAGACATCTGGCAGCCGAGGGTGCCGTGAAGCTCTCGCTGCGCGCCGTGGCCCGCGAACTCGGCATGGTCTCCTCCGCGCTGTACCGCTACTTCCCCAGCCGCGACGACCTCCTGACGGCACTCATCATCGACGCCTACGACTCCGTGGGCGCCGCGGCCGAGGCGGCGCGGGACGCCACCGCCGACGCCACCCCCACCCGGCGCTGGGTCGCCGTCTGTGAGGCCGTCCGTGCCTGGGCCCTCGCCCACCCCCACGAGTACGCCCTGATCTACGGCTCCCCCGTCCCCGGCTACACCGCCCCCGAGACCACCGTCCCCTCGGCCGCCCGCGTCGGTCTCGTGCTGATCGGCATCCTCCGCGACGCCATCAAGGGCCCGGGCGTCACCTTCCCCCCGCTCCCCGCCGACCTGCGCCCCGAGGCCGAGCGCCTCGCCGCCGATATCGCCCCTGACCTCCCGCCGGAGGTTTCGGCGGCCCTGGTCGCGGCCTGGGCCCAGTTGTTCGGGCTGATCGGCTTCGAACTGTTCGGACAGTTCAACCGCGTCATCGAGGACCGTGAGAGGTTCTTCCGGCACGCGGCGCGCCAACTGGCCAGGGGAGTGGGGCTCAGGCCCGACGAGGCTCCCTGAGCGGGAGCGCCCGGCAGGCGGGGCGAGGTGCCGTCGGAGGTACATCCCGGGAGGTCGGACGGACTTCCCGGGGAGTCAGACGTACTTCCCACGGAGTACGGGTGATCACCTCGCCCGGCGGACGCTGTGCGCGCCGCCCGGCGTCTAGCGTGGCGGACATGGACGAGCAGCGAGCACGCGGGGGCGGGCCGCCGCAGTGGCTACGGCACGGGCCGCCGTGGCCCGGGCGCCCCGAAAGCGAGGAGCGACGGGGGTACCGGTGGCCCTGGCGGTCCACCGTGGTGGTCACCGCGATCGTGCTCGCCGGTTCCCACTTCGCGGGCCACCAGCAGCACGGCACCCGTGCCCCGCTGGACGCCTTCGCCGGGATGCTGCTCCTGGTCGGGTCGGGGCTGCTGCTCGGGCGGCAGCGGTACCCGGTGCCGGTCGTCTTCGGTACGGCGGCGGCCGCGATGGTGTACCTCGGCGCCGGTTACCCGTACGGGCCGGTCTTCCTCGCCGTCGTCGTGGCGTGCTTCAGTGCCGTCGTCGCCGGGCACCGGAAGGCGGCGTGGGCGGCGCTCGGCATGCTGTGGGCCGGGCACATGCTGGTGGCCCACTGGCTGTACCGGTGGCTGCCGCCGTCCGGCGACTCGGCGGCCTCCTGGGCGCAGGAGGCGGTGATCGCCGCCTGGGTCGTCGCGATCCTGGCGGTGGCGGAACTCGCCCGCACCCGGCGCGAGCAGTGGGCCCGCGAGCGCGCCGAACGGGCGCAGGCGGCCCGGCGGCGGGCCGACGAGGAGCGGCTGCGGATCGCGCGGGAACTGCACGACGTCCTCGCGCACAGCATCTCCGTCATCAACGTCCAGGCCGGCGTCGGCCTCGCCCTGCTCGACACCGACCCCGAGCAGGCCCGCACCGCGCTCACCACCATCAAGGCCGCCAGCAAGGAGGCCCTTGGCGAGGTCCGTCAGGTCCTCGACACCCTGCGCACACCGGGAGACGCCCCGCGCGCGCCCGCCCCCGGCCTGGAGCGGCTTCCCGAACTGGTGCGGCAGGCGGCGAGCGCGGGACTGGCGGTGGACGTCGAGGGCCGGCCACCGCGGCTCGCGCCCGGCACGGACCTCGCCGCGTTCCGCATCGTCCAGGAGGCGCTCACCAATGTCGTACGGCACTCCGGTTCGCGCCACGCGCGCGTGCTCCTCGAGCACGACGGCCGGGCGCTGCGGTTGCGTATCGACGACGACGGGCCCGCCACCGGCGCGGACGCGGGCGGCAGCGGCAACGGGCTGGCCGGGATGCGGGAGCGGGCCGCCGCCCTCGGTGGCACGATCGAGGCGGGCCCGCGTCCGGACGGGGGGTTCCGGGTGCTCGCCGTACTGCCGCTGAACGTCAGGTCCAAGGAGGACGACCGGTGATCCGCGTACTGCTCGCCGACGACCAGTCACTGGTGCGGGCGGGCTTCAAGGCGCTGCTGGACGCGCAGTCCGACATCGAGGTGGCCGGTGAGGCCGCGGACGGGGAGGAGGCGCTGCGCCAGGTCCGTGAACTGCGCCCCGACGTCGTCCTGATGGACATCCGCATGCCGGTGCTCGACGGGCTGGCCGCGACCCGCCGGATCACGGGGGACCCGGCGCTGAGCGAGGTGAAGGTGGTCATGCTCACCACCTTCGAACTCGACGAGTACGTCTTCGAGGCGATCCGCGCGGGCGCCTCCGGCTTCCTGGTCAAGGACACCGAACCGGACGAACTCCTGCGCGCCGTGCGGGCGGTGGTCGGCGGCGACGCGCTGCTCTCGCCCGGCGTCACCCGCCGTCTCATCGCGGAGTTCGCGGCCCGTTCCAAGGAACCGGCCACCGAGGGCGCCCTCGCCGAACTCACCGAGCGGGAACGGGAGGTGATGGCGCTGGTCGGTCTGGGCCTGTCCAACGAGGAGATCGCCCGCCGCCTGGTCGTCAGCCCCCTCACCGCCAAGACCCACGTGAGCCGCACAATGGTCAAGCTCGGTGCCCGGGACCGGGCCCAACTGGTCGTGCTGGCCTACGAGTCGGGACTGGTCCGGCCGGGCTGGCTGGGCTGAGCCGCACGCCGGAAACGCACCAGGACACTGACGACCCGGACGACGAAGACGATGCCCGCGAGCGTCAGGCCCACGCGCAGCAGCACCCGGGGCAGCGGACTCGGCAGGGCGAAGAGCAGCGCAGGTCCGGCGACGGCACCGAAGACCACCGCCGCCGCGAACACCGCGCTGACCAGCGCGTAGCCGACCTCCACGGTCAGGGCGTCCTGCTCGGCCTTGTTGCGCCGTCCCCCATAGCCGTCCATTCGCCCAGTGTCACAGTCGTGCACCCGGCGGGGCAACCAACTCCCGCCGGGCGCACGGACGGAGGCGTCCGGCTAGTCCCGCACCGGCACGCGATCCGCCTCCAGGGAGGTGGACTTGGCGACCACCACCGACTGCCGCGTACGACGGCGGCGCAGGCCCGTGAGGGTGATCAGCAGGCCGGCCACCGCGACCCCCGTGACGACCATGAACCCGGGCCGGTAGCTGTCCAGCACGGCCTGCGGAGTGGGGTGTTCGGGTGCTCCGGCGGTCACCACGGCCGTGACCACGGCAAGGAAGATCGCGCCGCCCACCTGGACCGAGGTGTTGAGCAGTCCGGAGACCATGCCCTGCTCGTGGTCCTCGACGCCGTTGGTGGCCTGGATGTTGAGCGAGGGGAACACCAGCGCGCAGGCCGCGCCGATCAGCAGCATCGAGGGCAGGACGACGGCGGCGTACGCCGGGTCGAGGCTGACGCGCAGGAACAGGGCGTACCCGACGACCATCAGTGCGAAGCCCACCGCTATCAGCAGCTGGGTGCCGAACCGGTCGACGACCGAGCCGACCCTCGTCGAGGAGAGGGCGACCAGTGCGCCGGCGGGAAGGAAGGCGAGCGCGGTGTGCAACGCCGACCAGCCCAGCAGCGACTGCATGTACAGCGTGGTCAGGAACTGGAAGCCGACGTAGGACCCGAAGAAGGCCACCGCGCCGAATTGGGCGCGGAGTTGGTTGCCGGAGCGCAGCACGCCGAGCCGGATCAGCGGACCGGGCGAACGCCGCTCCACCCGGACGAACACGGTGAGCAGGACGGCGACGGCCAGGAAGGACAGCAGCGTGCGCGCCGATGCCCAGCCGACCTCGGGTGCCTGGACGACGGTGAAGACGAGCAGCAGCATCGAGGCGGTGCCGAGCACGGCGCCGGGGATGTCGTAACCGTTGTGGTCCTTCTCCCGTTCGCTGCGCGGCAGCAGTTTCAGGCCTGCCAGCAGGGCGATCAGGGCGATGGGCGCGGGCAGCAGCATGGTCAGGCGCCAACTGGCCTCGGTGAGCAGGCCGGAGAGGACCAGGCCCATGGAGAAGCCGGTTGCGGCGCAGGTGGTGTAGATGGACAGGGCGCGGTTGCGCAGCGGGCCCTCGGCGAAGGTCGTGGTGATGATCGACAGGCCCGCCGGTGCGGTGAAGGCCGCGCTCAGGCCCTTGATGAAGCGGCTTGCGATCAGCAGCGGACCCGAGTCGACGAGGCCGCCGAGCAGTGAGGCCACCGCGAAGACGCCGAGGGCGACCAGGAAGACCTGGCGCCGGCCGAGCAGGTCGGCGGTGCGTCCGCCGAGCAGGAGCAGACCGCCGTAGCCCAGGATGTAACCGCTGACGATCCATTGCAGCGTCGAGGTGGACAGGGCGAGGGCGGAGCCGATCGACGGCAGGGCGACGCCGACCATCGACACGTCCAGTGCGTCCAGGAACATCGCGGCGCAGAGCACCAGCAGGGTGCCCCAGAGCCGGGGAGTCCAGCGGACCGCCGAGAGCGGGGCCGCGGGCGTGGTGAGCGGAGAGGTCATGCCGCAGACACTACATGCGCATGCATCGAATGCAAGTGCATTTAATGTTCATGCAATAAAGTTGTTTCTCTGCTACGGTGCGCGGATGGCGGCGAAGAAGCCCGAGCAGGAACTCGTGGACCAGTGGCGGGACATCCTGGCACTCCATGCGCGCACCCAGTGCGAACTCGACCGTGCGCTGCACCAACACGGCCTGTGCGCCAGCGACTTCGAGGTGCTGGACGTGCTGTCGGGCGACTCCTGCGCCTACCGCGTGCAGGAGATCGCCGAGCGGGTCCATCTCAGCCAGAGTGCCCTGTCGCGGCTCATCGCCAGGCTGGAGAAGGACCGGCTGGTCGAGCGTGCCATGTGTCCCGAGGACCGGCGGGGCGTGCGTGTCGCGCTCACCGACAAGGGACGCGCGCTGCACGGCGAGGTGCTGCCCGTGCAGCGTGCGGTCCTGACCCGGATGCTCAGCTCCAGGTGACGGCCGACGTCTCGCGCCAGAGCGAGGCGAGGGAGGCGTCCCCCTTCACCGCCGGGAAGGACTGACGGTTCCACAGGGCCAGGTACAACTCTGCAGCCGCCCCGGATACCTCACCGTCGGCCTCCCCCTCGGCGTCCCGCCGGGCCACGGCCGGCTCCTGGGACAGCCGTACGGTCCACACCGCGTCCTCCGCGTCCGTCGCCCGCACCCGCAGCACCCGGGGCGGGTTGGTGCGCACCCTGCTCTTCTGGCGGGCGTGGAAGCCCCGCAGCAGTTCGTCGATGCCGTCCACGGCGAAGTCCGCGGTGATCGCGGACGGCGTTCCGCCCCGCGCGGACTCGGCGTCGAAGCGGTGCACGGTCGTCTCGTGCGCCTGGCGCCGTGCCCAGAACGCGAGCGGCGAGGGCGCGGGCAGGAAGTGCCAGCACTCAACGTCGGGCGAGGCGGAGGCAAGGGTGTCGACCAGGTACCGGTGTCCCGCCCGGAACCAGGTCAGCAGTTCCTCGCCGTCCAGGTCGGGCAGCCCGGCGTCGGGGTGGCGCGAGGTGTGTCCCTCGGCGACGAAAGCGGCCGCCCACCGGTGCACCATCCCGGTGTGCCGCAGCAGATCCCGCACCTGCCAGCCCGGACAGGTCGGCACCTTGGCATCGACCCCCGCCTCCTCACCGGCCGCCGCAAGCAGCAGCCCCTCACGCTCCACGATCTCCACGAATGCGGCTGTCTCCATGGGGTGAGTGTGCCCCACGGAGCGAAGACGACGACACCGCCGGTCGGCTGGCGGCATGCCGTGACCTGCGGTTTCCGGGGCCGGCCGCCGGCCGCAGGCACAGTGATCGCCGGCGGATCACGGCACGTTCGGCACCCGGCGCACCGGGTACCCGGTGGCTCCGCCGGTGATCGTGGAGGTGTCGTCGTGGACGTTACGGGCGACCGGATCGCGGACCCCTGGGGCGGACGGACGCCCTACGCGCCGGGCAGCGCATGGGCCGCCCGTACGGACACCCACCTCTCCGAGGGTGTCACCGAGGAAATGGTCGAGCGGTGGGTGCCGGCGGCCTCACTGCTGCACTCCAACGGTGACGCCATGGACATCGCGGTGCGCGACGGCCGGATGGTCGGGGTGCGCGGACGCGCGGTGGACCGGTTCAACCGTGGCCGGCTGGGACCCAAGGACCTGTACGGCTGGCAGGCCGGTGCGTCGCCGGACCGGCTGACCCGGCCGCTGGTGCGCGAGGGCGGCCGGCTCGTGGAATGCGACTGGGAGCACGCCATGGGCCAGGTCGTGGCCCGCACCAAGGAACTGCTGGACGAGCGGGGGCCGGGCTCGATCGGCTTCTACACCACCGGGCAACTCGGCAAGGAGTGAGCACCGTATGAACGGCGCGTCCCGCGAACTGCCCGTGCTGCACAGCCTCGACGAGCTGGCAGACCTGGTGCAGCGCATCCCCCGCCTCTTCGTGCGCTGGTCCCGCGGTCCGCGCGCCGACGAGGACCTGTCCGATAGCCGGGACGCCCTGACCGGCGTACCCATGTCGGGCCTGTCCGCCAACCCCCTCGACGTCGAACCCTGGTGGCAGGACCGCCCGGTCGAGCTGTGGGTGGCCCGGCGCCTGTACGACTACTCCCACCTGCCGCGCGAGAAGGGCACGGGCGTACGGCCCTGGATCCTGCGGGGCCGCGTCGAGGGCCGCGGCCCCGACAACGAGCCCTTGGTCACCGACGTGGAGCCCGTCGGCTGGATCGACGACAAGGTCATCGAGGACGCCGTCTCGGCGGTGGTCGACCAGGAGGGCCCCTGGGGCCCGATGCGCAGGGAGGGAAGCTGATCCGAGGTCTCCTGTCACGCCCGCCCGCCGAACCGCCAGTCGTGGACCTCGACCTGATCGTAGGCGCCCGGGCTCAACACGGCACGGGCCGCGTCCCGGTCGGGGGCCCGGAGCAGCACCGCGGTACCCAGCCAGGTAGCGCCGTCGTCCGACGACAACGGGCCGTAGGCGATGAGTTCGTCCCGGTCGGCCGGCGGTTCGAGGTCGACGGCCGGCCCGGAGCCGAGGCCGAGCACCAGGTAGCGGTCGCCACCGGCCCGGCCGCCCGGGAACTCCCACATGGTCCGCCCCAGCACGTTGCGCCACCGGCGCAGCAACACATCCCGGTACACACCGGCCTGGTGGTTGGGCTCGTCGAGGGCGAACGCACGGGCGGCGGCGGGATCCGGCAGGTCGAGGATGTGCACACTCCCCGAAGGCGTCCCACCGTCGCCCGCGAAGGTCGGCCCGCGGGCGATCATCTCCTCCGCGTACCCGTCCATGTATGACCGGTGCGCCTCCAACAACTCCTCGCGCAGCGCCAGGGATCCGGCCCGGTCCCGGTGGTAGCAGAAGAACTCCATGCTCCGGGACTCTCCCGGACCGCCGCGCGCAACTCAACGGATATTTGCCGGAGCAGCCCAGGCGCTCCGGGACCATCGTGGAGTTCGTCGTCGTGGCCGCGCTCGCGGGTGGGAGACCGGCCTTCATCCGCTGGTCGCGTGGCATCGTGGCGGCATGAGTATCGAAGTGCGGCCGGCCTCGGAGTTCGCGGACGTGGCCGTCGTGATCGGGCCGAAGGCGCCTGCGGCCAGTGTCTGCTGGTGTCTGAGTCATCGCCTCCCGTCCAGGCTGGAGAAGGAGTTGCGGGGGCCGGCCCGTGGGGCGTACGTGGCCGAGTTGTGCCGTTCGGTGCCTCCTCCGGGGGTGCTCGCCTACGACGGTGGCGAACCAGCCGGATGGGCGGCCGTGGCACCGCGTGCCGACACCACGTACGCGCGCAGCCGTCAGATCCCCCACGTGGACGACCTGCCGGTCTGGTCGCTGTGGTGCGTCCGGGTGCGTCCGGGCCACCGTGGCAAGGGAGTCTCGCACGCGCTGATCGCCGGCGCCGTGGAGTTCGCCCGCGAGCACGGCGCTCCCGTCGTCGAGGCGTACCCCCTCGACAGCGGTGACGCCAGGGTCGACACGACGATGGCGTACGCCGGTCTCAGGAGGAACTTCGAACGCGCCGGCTTCGTCCACGTCGCCTACACCACTTCGGTGCTCGCCGGCCATCGTCGCGTCCTCATGCGTCTCGACCTGCGCTGAAAGGTCCGCACCTCATCGTGTGGTCGTGTGACGGGTCACGAAGCCGATGAGGGCGGCGACCGCCGCCAGGAGCGCGACGCTGGTCAGGGCGGTGGGCAGAGAGAACCATTCCGCCATGAAACCGATCGCCGGCGGGCCGAGGAGCATGCCGCCGTAGCCGAGGGTGGAGGCGGTCGCGACGCCGCTGGGCCCGGCGAGCGTCCCGGCGCGTTCCACGGCGACCGGGAAGAGGTTGGCAAGCCCGAGGCCGGTGACCGCGAAACCGATCAGGGCCGCCCAGAGCGAGGGCGCGAGGGACCCGGCCAGCATGCCGACGGCCGCGGTGGCACCGCCCACGACGACCGTACGAGTGCGGCCGAGCCGTTCCAGGAGCGTCGTGCCGGTCAGCCGTCCGACCGTCATGGCAAGCGCGAAGCAGGAGTAACCAAGGGCCGCGGTCCCCGGCGAGCCGTGCAGGTCCTGCGCGAGGTGCAGGGCGCCCCAGTCGGCCATGGCGCCCTCGCCGTAGGCGGTGCACAGGGCGATGAGGCCGAAGACCAGGACCCGCCCGCGGGTCCGGCCGTCGAGACGGCGCGGACCGTCCTGCGGGACGCCCTCGGCGCGCTCCGGTACGCGGGGCGGCTCGTGACGGAGCAGGGTGCGTCCCGCGAGCGCGGTCACGACCAGGCCGACCACCGTCAGCCCGAACAGATGCCGGGTCGGCGAGACGTGCTCCGCCACCAGCCCGCCGAGACCCGCGCCGACCATGCCGCCCAGGCTGAAGGCGGCATGGAAGCTGGGCATGACCGGACGCCGCAGGGCGGCCACCAGATCGACGGCGGCGCTGTTGAAGGCCACGTTGATGCCGCCGTAGGCCATGCCGAACACCAAGAGGACGGCGCCGAGGGCGACGGCGGAGTGGGTGAGGGGCGGGAGAGCGACGCTCAGGGAGAGGAGGACGCCGAGGACCACCGTCATCGGGTGGCTGCCGTAGCGGCGGCAGAGCCGTCCCGTGAACATCATGGTGACGACGGCGCCGGCCGAGACGCCGAGGAGGGCGAGGCCGAGGGCGCCGGCGGAGGCCCCGGTCTGGTGCTTGATGGCGGGGATGCGGACGACCCAGCCGGCGAAGACGAAGCCGTCGAGGGCGAAGAAGACGGTCAGGGCGACGCGGAGTCGGCTGAGGTCGTCGCTGTGGCGGCCCGGCACGACGCTGTGCGTTCGGGATTTGTTTATTGGCGGCACAAAGTCAGGCTAGGCTCGGTACCGCGAGGCGACAAGGGCGGGATCCTCCGTTCGAAGCTGCCGCACGGTCAGGCCTCCAGGTGCAGGACGGCCCATCGGGTGGCCCTCTCGCGCTGGTGGGACACGCCCTGGCGGGCGGAGAGGGCCGTGACGACAGCGGTCCCGCGGCCGTTTTCCCTGTATTCGCCATGACCGGGGTAGCCGTGCCGAGGGCGTCGGCGGGGCGCAGGACCCGCGTCGGCGACCTCGATGCGGAGGGTGCGGTCGCCGCCACCCTCGGGCAGGGACAACCGCAGCACCGTCGGCGGCAGTGCGTGGACGATCGCGTTGGTGGTGAGTTCCGAAATCACCAGGAGGGCGTCGTCGATGGCCGGAGGGGGCACGCGCCACTGGGTGAGAACGGTGCGTGCCCGGCGGCGTACAGCGCAAACGGCCTCGGGGATGTGCGGCAGTGTGCAGACGTGCTCCACCCGCGCGGGCGGACCCGGCGGGGCGGTGGACGTGCTTGCGGCGGGCGGGCTCACCCGACCACCTCCAGGGGGTCTTGGTGGTCACTCGGCGGTGGCGAGGATCTCGGTCAGGGCGGCGACGGCCTGCTCGGCGTCCTGGCCTTGCGCACGGACGGTGACGCTGCTTCCCGCCGTGGCGCCGAGTCCCATCACGGCCAGGACGCCGGTCGGGTTGACGGTGCGGCCGTTGTGCTCCAGTTGGACGGTGCTGGTGAATCCGGCTGCCGCGCGGGCGAGCCGGCCCGCGGGCCGGGCGTGGAGAGCGGCGGGCATAACGACGGTCCTCTCGTGCCCGGACACGGTCGCGGCGTTCACGGTGGTGGACTCAGAGCTTGCGGACATGGCGGGCCTCCTGGGCGGCTTCGGCGACGGTCTTGAGGTCGGCGCCGGACGCGGCGGTGACGACGGCGGCGACGGCTCCTTCGACGAAGGGCGCGTCGACGATCAGCACGTCGGGGCTGGGGTTGTCTTCGAGGACGGTGCGGGCGGTGAGGACGGAACTGCCGAGGTCGGGCAGGACGACGACGCCTCCGCCCCGGTCGACGCTGCGGATGGCGGTGAGGACGAGGTCGTAGCTGGTGCCCACCCGGCCGTCGTCGGTGCCTCCGGCGGTGGCGAGGGGGACGGTGTCCGAGCCGATCTGCTCCACCAGCAGGCGCAGGCCCGAGGCGAGTTCGGCGCTGTGGGACACGAGTACGATGCCGACAGATGTGCTCATGAACAGGTACCGTAGATGTCGGAACACTGTTCAGCAATAGTGAACCGAGGGGAATCTTTCGATGGTGCAGGCGGTGCAGCGCGCTGTGCAGATACTGCGGGAGCTCGCGTCCACCGGTCCCCGGCTCGGGGTGACCGAGCTGGCCGACCGCCTGGGCGTGGCCAAGCCCACCGTCCACGCCCTGCTGCGCACGCTGGAGGCCGAGGGGCTGGTGGTGCAGGACCGGGACAGCTCGAAGTACCAGCTCGGCCCGGAACTCGTGCAGCTGGGCAATGCCTACCTGGACACCCAGGAGCTGCGGACCCGCTCGCTGACCTGGGCGGACCAGCTGGCGAACCGGACCAACGAGGCGGTCTGGGTGGCCGTCCTCACCGGTGACCACGTCCTGGTGGTGCACCATGCGTTCCGGCCCGAGGGGGCTGTGCAGATCCTCGAGGTCGGCGCCAGCATCCCGTGGAGCACCTGCGCCCTGGGCAAGGCCATCGTGGCCTTCCTGCCGCCCGGTGAGCGTGAGCGGCTGCTCGCGGAGGAGCCGGCAGTGCTCACCGGTGCCAGCATCACCGACCCGCAGGAACTGGCGGGCCAGTTGAAGGAGGTCCTCAGGACGGGCTATGCCGTCGAGGACCAGGAGTCGGCCATCGGGGACGCGGGCGTAGCCTCTCCCGTCTTCGACCGCTCCGGCGAGGTGGTCGGCGCCCTCGGCATCGTCGGCCCCGTGGAGCGTCTGCTGGCCGAGGACGCACGGCAGGAGCTCGCGGTCGCCGTCCGGGAGACCGCCCGCAACCTCTCGCGCGACCTGGGCGCCCCGCGGGGAGCCGCCGCACGCACCGCGATGCCCTGACTCCTCGCCGCGAGGGTGCGGCGGTCGTCCGGCCGCCCGTCCTCCGTCCGGTCCAGGCCCCTCGGCACCCTGCCCCGGGGCCTTCTTCATGGGTCGGCGGAACGCCGAGCCGGTCGAACCTCTTGACAGGGCCGGAAACCCAGCCTTAATTTCCGGAACAACGTTCATCCATGACGAACGACCCACAGCCGGAGCTTTCACATCCGCCCGGCTTCCCCGAGCGGCCGCCAGCGCCCGACACCGACACACCTGGCGGCCACCTCCCTTCACAGCCCGCTCCCCGCGGAGGAGGTGAGACGCCCGAGCCGCCGCTCGGCTCCGGGCGCCTTCCATGGAAGAAAACACTCATTCACAGAAGCTGCTGGCCGAGGCGCTGGGCACGGCGATGCTGGTGTTCATCGGCGTCGGTTCGGTCCCGGCGACCCTCATCGTCAACGGCGAGGCACCGTTCACCTTCGCCGATCTGGGCATGATCTCGCTGGCGTTCGCCACCGTGGTCATCGCCATGATCTACGCCATCGGCCACATCTCCGGGTGTCAGATCAATCCGGCCGTCACCCTCGCGCTCGCAGCGACGGGGAAGATGCCCTGGCGGGACGTTCCCGGATACGTGGCCGCCCAGCTGGCCGGGGCGGTGCTCGGCGCCCTCGCGATCGTCGGCGTGCTGGGGAGGAAGGCCGTCGACGTCGGCCTCGGCATCGCCGCCTACGGCAGCGGAGTCGGCGCCGGTCAGGCGTTCCTCGCCGAAGCCGTCGGTACCTTCATCCTCGCCTTCATCGTCTTCGGCGCCATCGACCGCCGCGCCGCCGGAGGCTTCGCCGGTCTGGCCATCGGCCTCGGCGTGTTCGCGATCATCATCCCGGTGGCCCCGGCCACCGCGGCCTCCATCAACCCGGCAAGGACGCTCGGTCCGATGATCACCGGTCAGTTGTTCGGCGGCACGGTCCACTGGGACCAGCTGCCGGTCTACCTCGCCGCCGAAGTGATCGGCGCGGTCGCCGCCGGTTTCCTGTACGTCGCCCTCAACGCCCGCCGCGGCGCCACCACCCCCACCGAGGCGGCGACCGAGCCGGTCACCGCCGCTCAAGGAGTCCTGTCGTGAAGAAGCTGATCAACGCCGCCGAAGCGGTACTGGCCGAGGCACTGTCCGGGATCGCCGCCGCCCACCCCGGCCTGAAGGTCGACGCCGAGAACAAGGTGATCGCCCGTGCCTCGGCCACCAGGCCGGGCAAGGTCGCCGTCGTCTCCGGCGGCGGTTCCGGGCACGAACCCCTGCACGGCGGCTTCGTCGGCCGGGGCATGCTCGACGCGGCCTGCCCCGGCGAGGTCTTCACCTCACCCGTACCGGGGCAGATGCTGGCCGCCGCCCAGGCCGTCGACGGCGGCGCGGGCGTGCTGTTCATCGTGAAGAACTACACCGGAGACGTCCTCAACTTCCAGATGGCCGCCGAACTGGCCACCGAGGAGGGCATCACGGTGGAGACGGTCCTGGTCGACGACGACGTGGCCGTCCAGGACTCCCTCTGGACCGCCGGGCGCCGCGGCACCGGAGCCACCGTCTTCGTCGAGAAGATCGCCGGAGCCCTCGCGGAACAGGGCGGCAGCCTCAGTGAGGTCGCCGAGATGGGAAAGCGGGTCAACGCCGCCTCCCGGTCCTTCGCGGTGGCGCTGACCTCCTGCACCACCCCCGCCTCCGGCAAGCCCGGATTCGACCTGCCCGAGGACGAGATGGAGGTCGGCGTCGGCATCCACGGCGAGCCCGGCCGCCGCCGCGAGAAGCTCCAGCCGGCCAAGGCCATCGTGGCGACCGCGCTGGACGCGATCCTCGCCGACCAGCCACTGACGGCCGGCGACCAGACGATCGTCATGGTCAACGGACTGGGCGGCACCCCGCTCATCGAGCTGTACGTGGTCTTCAACGAGGTCGCCGCCAGCTTCGCGGAGAGGGGCGTCATCGTCGCCCGCAGCCTCGTCGGCAACTACGTGACCAGCCTCGACATGGCGGGTGTTTCCCTCACCGTGTGCAACGCCGATGCCGACATGCTGTCCCTGTGGGACGCGCCTGTGAACACCCCGGCCCTGCGCTGGGGCATCTGACCGAGCCGGGGGCGGGGCCACGCGCGGCGCGAGGTGCGGGCCGGGTCCTTCCCGCTGTCCGCCGACCGGCCCCGACCGCATCCTCCGCGTCTTCCCCCCGCCCCCGGCTCACCCACCGCCGACCAGCCCCGTACCGACCATGATCGGAGATCCCGTGGACACCGACCTCGCCCGCACGTGGGTGCAGGCCATCGCAGCCGCCGTGGACCAGCACAAGGACCACCTCACCCAACTCGACTCGGCCATCGGCGACGCCGACCACGGCACCAACATGCACCGCGGCTTCTCCGCCGCCCGCACGGCCCTCGCCGACTACGCACCGGACACCGTGGGGGCCGTACTGGTCAAGACCGGCACCACGCTCATCTCCACGGTCGGCGGTGCCTCCGGACCCCTGTACGGCGGCGCCTTCCGAGCCATCGGCAAGGCCCTGGACACGCCCACGGCCGACCCCCGGCAGTTCGCCGCCGCGCTGGCCTCAGGCCTCGCGAGCGTCCAGAAGCTCGGTGCGGCCGCGCCCGGCGACAAGACCATGATCGACGCCTATGCGCCGGCACTGGCCGCCTTCCAGCAACAGGCCGACGCCGGAGCCGACTTGGCGGCCGCCGCCGTGGCCGCCGCGGACGCCGCCGAAGAGGGCATGCGGGCGACCACCCCGATGCAGGCCCGCAAGGGCCGCGCCTCCTACCTCGGCGCCCGCAGCATCGGGCACCAGGACCCGGGCGCCACCTCCACCGCCCTCGTCTTCCGCGCCCTCGCCGAGACGTTGGGTGCGCGATGACCGCCCGCCGCACGTACACCGGTCACGCCGCCGCGCCGGGCACCGCCCTCGGCTTCGTCCACCGCACCGACCGGCCACCCGCCAGAACGGCGCTGCCCCACCGCACCGGCGGCGACCCCGCACGGCAGATCACCGACGCCTTCGACGCCGTCGCGGCCCGCCTCCTCGCCCTGTCCGCCTCACTGCGCGAACAGGGGAGGGACGAACAGGCCGACATCATGGAGGTCAACGGTTACCTCGCCCAGGACCAGGATCTGCGGGAGCAGGCCGTCACACGGGCTCACGGCGGCAGGCCGGTGCCCGTCGCCGTCCGCCAGGCCGTGGATGCCTACGCCAGTACCATCGCCGCGCTCGACGATCCCACCCTCGCCGAACGCGCCGCGGACGTCCGGCAGGTGGGCCGCCGCGTCCTGGCGCACCTCCACGGCGACACGGGCCCCGTCCCCGACCGGCCCCTAATCCTGGTCGCCCACGAGATCGGCGCAGCCGACCTGCTCGAACCGGGCCGGACGGTGACAGCCGCCATCTCCGTGACCGGTGGCCCGAACTCCCACGCCGCGATCGTCGCCCGCTCGCTGGGCATCCCCCTGCTGCTGGCCGTCGACCCCCAACTGCTCGAACTGCCGGACGGGCAGGAGATCCTGCTCGACGCCGAACAGGCCGGCGCGGTCGCCCACCCCGACGACGAGGAACGCGCCAAGGCGCTGCGGGCGATGGACACCGCCCGGGCCCGCAGGCTCGCCCTGGCCGAGGAGCGTCACCTGCCCCCGGAGACGCTCGACGGGCATCGCATCGTTCTCCGCGCCAACGTGGCCACCCCGGCCGAGGCCCGCGCGGCCCTGACCGCGGGCGCCGAAGGTGCCGGCCTGCTCCGCACCGAGCTGCCGTTCCTCAACCATCCCGCCTGGCCCACCCGCGAACAGCACGCGGCCACCCTCGCCCCCGTCCTGCGCGCCCTCACCGGGCAGGCCGTCACGGCTCGCACACTCGATTTCGCCGACGACAAACTGCCGCCGTTCCTCGCCACGGGCCGTGCGGGCGGACGGCTGGGGCGCGGCCTCCCCCTCATGCTCGCCCGGCCGGACGCCTTCGCCGACCAGTTCCGCAGCCTGCTCGGCGCCGGAGCCGACACAGACCTGCGCATCATGATCCCCATGGTGGCGAGCGTCGACGAACTCCGCGCCTGCCGGCGCCTCCTCGAGGCCGCGGCCACCGAGACCGGCGCTCCCACACCACCCCTGGGCATCATGGTGGAACTCCCCGAAGCGGTCGCCGCGGCCGATGAACTCGCCCGCGAGGCCTCCTTCTTCTCCATCGGCAGCAACGACCTCACCTGCCAGATCCTGGGCCTCGACCGGCGTGACCCGACCGCCACCCCGGCCATGGCCGCACACCCCGCCGTACTCGACGCCATCGCCCGCGTCGTCGACGCCGCCCACCGTCACGACCGCCAGGTCTCCGTCTGCGGTGACGCCGCCGCACACCCGCTCGTGATCCCCCTCCTCATCGGCCTCGGCTGCGACAGCCTCTCGGTCGGCCCCGCCGCCCTCGACGAGGTCCGCGCCCGCGTCCGCCGGCTCCGCCGCGACGACTGTGCCTCCCTGTCCGCCGTGGCCCTGACCCGCGCAACGGCCGAAGAGGTCTGGCGGCTCGTCGAGCAGTGCGACCGGCCGCCTCTGCCCTGAGCGCTCGGTTCAACGAGTACGGGCGCCCCGTGCCGGCCCGCCCTGTGCGGTGCGGGCGGCGAGCAACTCCTCGGCGGCTGCGGGCAGATCCTCGGCGCGGAGGATGTCGGCGAGACCGGTGACTTCCCAGGCGGGTGACTGCCGTGCGACGTGCCGGAGCAGTGCGTGGAGATGGTGGTCGCGGCCTGCTGTGACGAGGGCGCGTGCCAGGTCGGGGACGACGTCTTCGAGGGGGTGGTGTCCGACGTTGTGGGTGAGGAGTACCGGGATGTCGTCGGGCTGGTCCCACGCGTTCAGCAGTTCCGTCGCCAGCGGCAGGACGTCCGCGCGGGCCAGGGACAGCCGTACGGTGAACCGGGCGCCCGCCCGCTCCTCGTCGTCGGCGGCCAGGGCGAGGGTGCCGTGGTGGAGCGTGGTGATGCGGCGGGCGATGGCCAGGCCGAGGCCGGTGCCCCCGGCGTCCCGTGAGCGGGCGTCGTCGAGCCGGCTGAAGCGCTCGAAGATCGTCTCCCGGTGTTCGGGCGGAATGGGCGGCCCGTCGTTGGCCACCTCGAGGACCGCCTGGCCGCGCTCGTGGTCCAGGGCGAGAGCGACGGTGATCGTGGTGGCCGCGTGACGTTCGGCGTTGTCGAGAAGGTTGGCCAGCACACGGGCGAGCAGGCCCGGGTGGCCGGTCACGGGCGCCGGTTCGTCCGGTGCGGTGACGACCAGGCCCAGGTGATCGGGCACAGCACGGCCGGTGACGGCCTCGCGGACCAGGTCGGACAGGTCGACCTGCCTGGTCAGCGGGGTATTCGAGCGCGAGGCCCGGGCGTCGAGGCGGCCCAGGAGCAGCAGGTTCGTGGTGATGTCCTGGACATGCAGCGTGTCCTGCAGGCCTCGCGAGCCGCGTCCGGCCAGCGGGCGTCCCCGGAGGGGGCGAGGGCCAGTTCGAGTTCGGCGCGCAGGCAGGCGAGCGGGGTGCGCAGGATCGCGTCGTACGGGTTCTCGCCCGCCCGTTCGAGCCCTGACGGCCCGTCGTGGGCGACGTCCACCGCCCACCCCTCACCGGCGAGGCCGCGCCGCAGCAGTTCCGCCATTCGCCAGTCGTCCTCGACCACCAGTAAGCGCATGGCTCCAGCACGCGGGAGTCGGCCTGTGGCCAACCTGAAGAACCGCACGGCGTCCGAGAGCCGGGGCGAGCCCCGCAGCGGTCTTCAGCTTGCCCACAGCCTCTCGCTGCCACAGTCGTCACCGGATCCGGGGCCGGACTGCCGGCCGGCGCGAGGGGAGCGGCCGGCAGCCCGGCCCGGCTTGTCCGAAAGGAGCCCCGCACACGAACCCGCACCAGCATCCCGCCACGGCGCTGGAATTCGAGGATCACGTCCGCACCCGCCACGATGCTCTGCTGCGCAGCGCCCGGCGCCTGGTCCGCGACCCGCTCGGCGCCCAGGACCTCCTGCAGACCGCCCTGTTACGCACGTACCGCCGCTGGGACCGCGTCACCGACAAACGGCTCGCCGACGCCTACCTGCGCCGCGTCGTGATCAACACGCGCACGGAGTGGTGGCGGGCACGGCGGCTGGAGGAGGTCCCGACCGAGCGGTTGCCCGAGGCGTCCGTCGGAGTCTCCAGCGCCCAACACGCCGACCGGGCCCTGCTGACGGAGGTCCTGGGCGGTCTGGCGCCGAGACAGCGCAGCGTCGTCGTGCTGCGGTACTGCGAGCAGATGACGACGTACGAGACCGCCGCCACGCTCGGCATGGCCCCGGGGACGGTCAAGAGCACCCTGCACCGCGCACTCGTTCGACTCCGCCAGGAGATGGCCCGCAGCGACCCTGACGCCGCTTCGGCGTCGGCCGTGCGGTGCGGGTGAGCGGCGGAACACGCCGTGGACGAGACCTCCGTGCCGTGACGGCCGTCTGGTCCACGACGTGCCCGGCGAGAGCGCTCAGCCGCGGGCCGGCGGGGTGTAGAAGTCACCGACGGACGTCCAGGCGCCGTTCTTCACCTCCACCCGCTGCACACTGCGCGTGCCGAGATGGTCGCTCGCACTGAACCTCATCACCGGCGACACCCCCGGGTCCACCGAGGACGCCTTCTGGTACGCCGCCGTGATGGCCTGGGACGTGACGGGTCCTTTTATGGTCTTCACGATCTGGGCGAACACCTTCGCGTTGCTCCAGCCCCACAGGGCGAGGAATCCGGCGCTCTGACCGGGTTCGTACCTGGCCATCGCGGTCCGGAACTCCTGCACCGCGGGGTCCTTGTCGGAGGGCGCCTTGACCAGCTGCACCGCCTTGACGCCCTCGGCGGCGTCCTTGGCGAGCGCGATCGTCGACTCGGCGGCGACGGGGGCGTAGGCGTAGGTGGGCAGGGAGAGTCCCTGGAGCTTGGCCTCCTTGACGAAGGCGGCCGCCTCGGGGGAGGTGAGGATCAGGATCACCGCCTGGGGTCCGGCGGCCTTCACCTTGCTGATCACGGGGGTGTAGTCGGTGGTCTGGTACTTGACCGAGAGCCGGTCGACCTGGACGGCGGGGTTCACCTTCTTGGCGACGGGCTCCACCTGCTTGGCCACGTTCACGAACGCGGCCGGATCGCTGTGCACGACGAGGATCTTCCGCGCGCCGTCCTGCACCGCCCACGCGGCGACCGCCGCGGCCTGGTCCTCGTAGAGGGTCTGGGTGCCGAACAGGCCGGGGCGGGGCGGCTTGTACCAGTTCTCGGCGCCGCCGACCTCGTTGAGGACCGGCACCCTGGACTGGTTGAGGACGAACGGGAAGGCCGCCTCCGCCTGGGAGGTGCCGTTGGCGTCGACGATCGCCACGACCTTGTCCTGGCCGACGAGTTCGCGGGCGATCTGCACGGTCTGCTGCGGGTCGGCCGCGTTGTCCTTGACCGTCCACCGGATCTTGCGTCCGTTGACGCCGCCCTGGGCGTTGACCATCTTGAAGTAAGCGTCGGCACCCGCCTTCTCGGGCACGCCGTACGAAGCGGTGGCACCGGTGAGGGGCAGCCACGCGCCGATGTGGATCTCGGAGGAGTTGCCGCCGGCGGATCCGGCGGAGTCCTGGCCGGCGCACGCGTTGGCGGTCAGCGCCACCACGGCCAGGACGGCTGCCGTTCCCGCGGCGCGGCGGAATCTTCTCATGGTCCGGAACACGGTCCACCTCGTTCACAACGGATTGTCACTTGACGGGGGTAGTGCGGGCGTCGGGCGCCGCGGTTGGGGCGGCTTCGAGGCCGCCGCCGAAGTACGCCGCTTCCGCGAGGGAGGCGAACGCCGGGTCGCCGGGCCGCCCGTGGGCGGCGATGACGCCCTCGTGCAGGACGGCGACCTCGTGGCAGACGGACAGGGCCCGGCTGAGGAGTTGTTCGAGCAGGACGACCGTCAGGCCGTCGTGAGCGAGGCGGGCCAGCCGGTCGTAGACCTCATCGACCAGGGCGGGGGCCAGCCCGAGCGCCGGTTCGTCGACGATCAGGACGTCGGGAGCGACGATCAGGGCCCGGGCGATGGCGAGCATCTGCTGCTCCCCGCCGGACAGCGCGCCGGCGGAGGCGGACATCCGGTCGCGCAGCCGGGACGGCAGCCACTGCACGGTCTCGTCGAGTCGCTCGCGCAGCTGCGTGCCGGTGATGCCGGCCGCGTAGGCGGCGACTTCGAGGTTCTCGCGCAGGGACAGTGTCTTGAACAGGGCGCGTCCCTCGGGCGCCAGGCTGGTTCGCACGGATCCGCCCGTCTCGCGTTCGCCCCGGGCCGGTGCGAGGGAGCCGTGCAGGATGCCGGCCAGCGTGCTCTTGCCCGCTCCGTTGGCCCCGGCGACGCCCAGCACGACTCCCTGACGGACGTCGAGGTCGACGTCCCGCAGCGCGACCACACCGCCGTAGGTGTGGCCCACCCCGTGCAGGCGGACCATGCTCCGGTCGCCCACGTGCTCCGGCGGGCGCGTCCTGGTGTCGACCGATCCCAGGTACGACGAGCGCACTTCGGGATCCTGCAGCACGGTGTCCGGGCTGCCCTCGCCGATCGTGCGGCCGAAGTCGAAGGCGAGCACCCGGTGGGCGACGGAGAACAGGTCGTCGAGGACGTGGTCGATGACGACCACGGCGGTGCCCTCGGCGTGCAGCCGCCTGATGTGCCCTGCCAGCAGGTCCCGTTCGCCCGCGTCGAGGCCGCCGAACGGTTCGTCCAGCACCAGCAGTTTGGGCTTCTCCGCCATCGCGCGGGCCAGGTCGAGGCGTTTCTGCAGACCGAACGGCAGCTGGGCGGGACGGCGGTCGGCCACCTCCGCCAGGCCGACGGAGCGCAGCAGCCGGGCGACCTCGGCGCGGTCCCGGGCGGTGATCCAGCGGCGGGTGCACAACACGTTCTCCGCGACGGTGAGTTCGGAGAACACCTCGGCGTGCTGGAAGGTGCGGCCGATGCCCAGCCGCCGGCGCGCGGTCGCCCTGGCCTCCAGCAGCGGCCGGCCGGCGAAGTCGGCGCGCCCGCTCACCCGGCCGTTGCCCGTCAGCCCCGACAGGGCGTTCAACAGGGTTGTCTTCCCTGCCCCGTTGGGGCCGATCACCGCCAGGATCTCGTCCTGCCGCAGGGACAGCGAGGCGTCCTCCAGAGCTTTGAGCCCGCCGTACGAGACCGACACGTGCTCCAGCTCCAGCAGCACCGGCCCGTCGCCCCGGGCCCCGGACTCCGGCGGGACGGGCGCCGGGTCCGCCGACGCCTCGACCGGCAAGGGAACTTCGGCCTCCCGCCGTCGCAGCACCCGGCGCGCGAGCCCGGCGAGGAACGGAACGACACCGCCGGGGAGGAAGAGGAGCACCGCGATCAGGACGAGACCCTGGACGACGGGCTGCGGGAGCCCGACGGCGGAGGAGAGGGAGGGGTTCCAGGTGAGGTAGACGCCGCCGGCCACGGCGCCGAGGACGGTGCCGGTCCCGCCGAGCACGCAGGCCGCGATCAGTGAGATGCCGAAGGCCAGGGAGAAGGGCTCGGGGCTGACGAACCCGGTGAGCAGACCGAGCAGGACGCCCGCGAAACAGGTGCAGGCCCCGCTCACCGCGAACGACAGCGACGACTGCGCCTCCGGGGCGATGCCGATCGTACGGGCGGCCAGCGGGTGCGACTTGGCGGCCACCAGGCGCATCCGCAGCCCGGAGGCGGCGGCCGGCACGGCCAGCGCCAGAACGACGGCGGCGGCCCCGACCGCCAGGTACTGGGCCTCGGCGCCCCCGCCCAGGATCGTGCCCAGGCCGAGCGCACTGCGCAACTGGAGCACCGGGACGCCCTGGTCGCCGCCGGTCACGCTGCTCCACCGGTTGACCAGCTCCAGGGTGACCGTGGTGAAGGCGAGGGTCAGCAGGGCGATGTACAGCACCGAGAACCGGGCACCCGCGTACCCGAGGAACGCCCCCAGGACGGCACCGGTGGCGACGGCGCCCACGATCACCGCTTCCAGGGGCCAGTCGTGGGCGCTGCCGTACGCCGCGAAGTAGGCGCCGACCGCGAAGAACGCGGGGTGGCCCACCGACCAGATGCCGGACCAGCCGGCGAGCAGGCCGACCGACAGCACCACGATCGTGTACACGGCCGCGAGTCCCACCGAGTACATCTGGTAGGCGGGCAGCGCACCGGAGGCCATGAGCGCCAGCAGCAGCGCGCCGGCGGCCGGGCCCAGGGCGGCCCGTGCCAGGAGGGAACGGTTGAAGACCATGGAGGCGACCCCTCAGACCCGTTGGAAGGTTCGGGTGCCGAACATGCCCTGGGGACGGATCAGCAGCACGAGCACGGTGAACGAGAAGACGAACGTGTCCCGGAAGCTCGCGGAGACGTAGTTCGCCGCGAGGTTGTCCAGGACGCCGATCGTCAGCCCGCCCAGGACGGCGCCGTACATGCTGGTCAGGCCGCCCAGGAAGATGCCGGCGAAGGCTCGGAACAGGGGCGCGACCAGCGCGGTGGGCACCAGCCCGGAGCGCGGTGCGTACAGGCAGGCGGCGAGCGCGGCGAGGCCCAGGCCGAGCGCCCAGGAGATCCTGGCCAGGCGCTGCGCGCCGAGGCCGACCACGCGGGCGGTGTCCGCCGACTCGGCCACCGCACGCATGGCCGAGCCGAGCGTGGTGCGGGCGAACAGGTAGCCCACCAGCGCCATCGCCACGGCGGCGACAGCGATCGTCACCAGGCTCTGGACGGGGACCGCGGCGCCGGACCAGCGCACCGTGCCGCCGACCAGGTTGGGAAAGGCCTTCGGCTGGTCGCCCCAGATCGATCCGGCCGTGCTCTCCGCGATCAGCGACACGCCCATCGTCACGACGAGGGCCGAGAACAACTGTCCCTGCCCCAGCGGACGGATCACCGTCTCCCGCACCAGCAGGCCGGCAGCCACGGTGATCGCGACGGCGGCGAGGAGGCCGAGCACCGTGGCCACCCCGCGGTCGTGCAGCGAGACCGCCACGTACAGGCCCAGGGTGGCGAGCGAGGCCATCGCGAAGTTCACGACGTCCGTGGCCCGGTAGATGATGACCAGCCCGAGCCCCATGAGGCCGTACACGGCTCCACTCGCCACTCCGCTGATCAGGACAAGCAGGAACTGACTCACAGTCCCTCCCTCGGAAAAGAGCGCGTTCGCGCCACGCGTGCGAGAAGCATGATCACCTCACGGACCATGAAGTTAAAGTGAACTCAATTCAGTACGCTAGGCACTCGGGTGCACGGCGGGCAAGCCTCGTGCATGGGATTTGTGCCGAGCGCACGGCCGGACTCAGCTTCCCGTGGCCGACGGTGTCCCGGTCAGCGCGGTCCGTGCCGCCGCCAGACCGAAGACCAGCGAAGGGGCCAGCCCACCGGCGTATGCCCGCCGGTACAGCCCGCCCGCGTCCGCGCCGGCCGCGAGCAGTCCCGGCACGGGTCCGTCCGTCTCGGCCGCCAGGACGTGCGCGTCGGCGTCGATCAGCAGACCGCCGAAGGTGAAGGTGATCGCCGGGGCCGCCTCGACGACGTAGTAGGGCGGCTCGTCGAGGGGGTGCCGGTCGAGCTGCCGGCCTGGTGTCGTGACGGCGCCCGTGCTCATGGCGGCGTTGAACTCCTCGACGCGGTCGCGGATCGTGGCTCCGGGATAGCCCCACTCCTCGGGCATCGACGCGAAGTCCTCCAGGCTGTCCGCCACCGCCGCGCGGGCACCGGCGCGATGGCACAGCTGGAACTTGTCGACGCCGGGGATGCCCTCCACGTAGGAGGCGCTGATCCACTCGCGGTGCACCCGCGCGTCGGCGACCAACAGGCCCCGCGCCTCGGGTCGTTCGAGCAGCGCCATGGTGGTCAGGTGGTCCCCGGCCGTCTCGTCGGTGAAGCGCTCGCCCGTGGTGTCGAACAGCAGGGCGTGCTCGCTGTAGTAGAGCGCCAGGTCGACGAAGCGCGCCGGGTCGGCCGGGGAGACACCCGCCGGCATCAGGTGCCCGTAGAAGCCGGCGTCCTTGCTGCCGAAGGCCGCGCCGGCCGCGCGCCCGAGCGCGAGGCCGTCACCCCGGCTGTGCGGGTTGGCCCGCAGTCCGATGTGCGCCGCCTGGGGGTGGACGTGCTCGGCGCGCAGCTGGGGGTCGCCCTGGAAACCGCCGGTGGCCAGCAGTGTCCAGGTGGCCTCGATACGGTGCGCGGACCCGTCGGGCAGCAGGCAGTCGGCGCCTTTGACCACGCCGTTCTCCATCAGGAGCGAGCGGACCCGGGTCCCCGTCAGGACGCCCTGGCCGTGGTCGCGCAGCAGCCGCTCGCAGGTGTCGAGGTAGTGGTTGGTGTCGACCTGGTGTCCGCGGCCGAAGCCCAGCACGGGCACGGGTGGACTGCACTCCACGCCGAGCGACCGGATCCAAGCCACCCCGTCGGCGAAGCCGTCCACCAGGGCGGAGGCGAGGTCCGGGTCGCCGTCCGGATTGACCCGGCGTATCACCTCCGTGGTGGGGGCCGTCCACACGAAACCGGCGAAGCGCGCGGAGCCGCCGGTGCGTCCCGCCTTCTCCACCAGCACCACCGAGCCGCCCTCGGCCGCCACCCGGGCGGCGGCCGAGAGACCGGCCATCCCGCCGCCTATCACCAGCAGATCCACTGTCTCCGCACCCATAGCGGGTCCCACCGCCTTCGCTTCACTGACGGGACAAGAAGCTAATTGAACTCACTTCTGGAGTCGAGAGGTGTGACGGGACGGGTATGACCGCATCGGTTTCGGCCGTGCCGTGGGAACGGTCGGGGCGTCCGGATCAGTCCGGGACCAGAACCGCTCGCCCGCGTACCCGACCGGAGCGGAGCCTCCCGATCGCCTCCAGCGCGTTCGACAGCGGGAACCGCTCGACCTCCACCGTCAGGGCACCCTCGCGGGCCAGGGCGACGACCGCCTCCAGTTCGGGCGAGGTGCCCCAGAACGGCAACGAGACGCGCGTACCGGCGGGAAGCGCGCCCGGTTTGCGAACCGTCAGCTCCCCGCCGCCGCTGCCCACCACGGCCAGCTCCCCGCCCGCCCGCAGCACGTCCACCGCCAACGCAAGGCTGGACCGGCTGCCGACGAAGTCGAGCACGGCCGTCATCCCGGCTCCGCCGGTCCGACCGCGCAGCACCGTTGCCGTGTCGGGCCGCAGAAGCGTGCCGAAATGCGCGCCGCAGCGGTCGGCCAGGCTGAGCGCCTCGTCCCGCACGTCCACGGCCAGCACCTGCGCGGCCGTGGTGGCGCGCAGGATCTGCACGGCGAGATGGCCGAGGCCGCCGACGCCGAGGACGAGGACGCTCGCGTCGTCCCCCAGCGCGCGCCGGACCGTGTTCACGGCGTGGTACGCGGTGAGCCCGGCGTCCGTCAGCGGTGCCGCCTGGACGGCTGCCAGGTCGCCCACCGGCACCAGCAGCCGCCCGGACGGCACGACCATCACGTCGGCCATCCCGCCGTCGCGGCCGAGGCCCGCGCCCGTACCGGCACGGTCCGCGTCCAAAGCAGCCCGCCGGTCACAGTAGTTGCCCGCTCCGGCCGAGCACCGTGCGCAGCTCCCGCAACCCCAGGGGCCGTGGACCGCCACGCGCTCGCCGACCGCCGGCCCCACGGCCAGCGGGCCGCACTCAACCACCCGCCCGGCGACCTCGTGCCCTAGCGTGAAAGGCATCCGGTAGGGGAGACGGCCCGGCTCCGCGTCGATCACGTGGAGATCCGAACGGCACACGCCGGCCGCCTCCACCTCGATCACCACCTCCTCGCCCGCGGGGGTGGGCCTGGCTACCTCGCTGAGCATCGGCGGGCCGCCCCAACGGGTCAGTCGGACCGCTCTCGTCCTGCGTGTTGACATACTCAGGACATTAACAAAAATGAAGTCAGTTCAGTAGACTGCTACCGGGACGGTGACCGCATGGGCGAAGAGCGCACGGGACGCTTCGAGGGACAGGTCGCACTCGTCACCGGCGCGGGATCCGGCATCGGTGCGGCGACCGCTCGCCGCCTCGCCGCGCAGGGCGCCGAGGTGTTCGCCGTGGACGTGGACGGCCCGTCGGCGGAAGCCGTCGCGAAGGAGTTGGCGGGTGGGCACGCGCTCACCGTCGACGTGGCCGAACCCACGCAGGTGGACCGGGCCTTCGAGGAGGTCGTACGGCGGCTCGGCCGGCTCGACGTCGTGGTGCACGCGGCCGGGGTCGACGACCCCGCGGCCAAGGAGTGGATCGCGGAGGCCCTGGTGGCGGACCGGCCTCCGGAGGTGACCGCGCGCCTCGGCGACGAGGCGTGGAAGCGGGTCATGCGCGTCAACCTGGACGGGACCTTCCACGTCCTGCGCGCCGCCCTGCGGGTCATGGCACCCCGCCGCCGCGGTGCCGTCGTCACCGTCGGCTCCTCATCGGCCTTCGACACCCAGGCCGGCTATCCGCACTACGCGGCCTCCAAGGCCGGCGCGCACGCGCTGAGCCAGTCCGTGGCCAAGGAGGCGATCGCGTTCGGCGTCCGCGTCAACACAGTGGCACCCGGTCCGACGGAGACCGGCATGGCGGCCCGGACCCCCACGGCACTGCGCCGCGGCTTCGCCGACCCGCGGGTGCGGCCGTATGCCACACCCGAGGAGATCGCCGACATCGCGCTGTTCCTGGCGGGCGAGGCGGCGGCCAATCTCGTCGGGGCGGTGCTGCTGGCCAACGGCGGACGCTTCACTACCTGAGGAGGCTTGGATGTTCCGGCTCGATGCCGATCCCACGCTGCTGCTGGAGAGCGAGGAGCAGCGTCAACTCCGTTCGATTCTACGGGACTTGCTCGCCGAAACGTGCGGGCCCGACGGGGTCCGCGAACAGGCCGACACACCTCGCGGACACGACACGGCCCTCTGGGACCGGCTCGCCGGTGAGATCGGGGTGCACGGGCTCGCCGTTCCGGAGGAGTACGGCGGCGCCGGCTACACCTTCGCCGAACTCGCCGTGGCCCTGGAGGAGACCGGGCGGGTGCTGTGTCCCGTGCCGCTGCTGACCACCGTCGTCCTCGCCGGATACGGGCTCATGGCCGGCGGCGACCGGGGGGCGTGCGCGCGCTGGCTGCCGGACATCGCCGCCGGTGCGCTCACGGCGACGGTCGCCGGAATCGTGCACCCGGCCGAGGTCACCGCCGAGCGCGGCCCCAAGGGCTGGGTGCTGCGCGGAGAGGCCGACCTCGTGCCGGACGGGGAGGGGGCGGACCTGCTGCTGGTCGCGGCCCGCGCGCCGGACGGGCAGCGGCTGTTCGCCGTCGAACCCGAACCCGCGACCAGCGAGCGCATCGCACGGCGCGTCCTGGACACGACCCGACGCCAGGCGCTCGTGCGCTTCCGGGGAGCGCCCGCCGAACCGATCGGTGTGCCGGAGGAGACGGCGGCGGCCGTCGAGGCCGTCCTGGACGCCGGACGGGTGGCGCTGGCCGCGGAGCACGTCGGCGGCACCGCCCACGCCCTGGACGCCCTGCTCGCCTACGTCTCGCAACGCAGCCAGTTCGGGCGGGTGATCGGCTCCTTCCAGGCGGTCAAACACCGGCTGGCCGACCTGCTGGTCGAGATCGAGGGTGCGCGCTCGGCGTCGGCGTACGCGAGCGCCTGCCTCGCCACGGGTGCCCCGGAACTGCCCGTGGCCGCCAGCGCAGCGGCCGTCGCGTGCACGGGCGCGTATCGTCTCGCCACCGCGGAACACGTCCAGCTCCACGGGGGGATCGGCTTCACCTGGGAGCACCCGGCCCATCTGTATCTGCGCCGGGCGCGCGCGGACGAGGCGCTGTTCGGTACGGGTGACGACCACCGGCTGCGCCTCGCGGGTCTGCTCGGGCTCACCGGCAGCACTCGCTGATCGCCCGGGTCCCGTTTTCCGGTGGCCCGTGCTTCCCGGTCCATTGACAGGGGCAGTCGCTGCCCGCAGAATCGAACTCAATTCAGTTCAGTTTGGAGGAGCTCATGGCAGTCGAGGACGAGATCCAGTTCGAGCGGGACGGTCACGTGGCGCGGGTCTGGCTCAACCGCCCGCACAAGAAGAACTGCGTGACCGTGCCGATCCTGAACCGGCTGGACGAGATCATCACCGAGGTCGACGCGGACCCCGAGCTGCGCGTGCTGATCCTGCGCGGACGCGGCAACACCTTCTGCTCCGGGTTCGACCTGGACAGCCTGAAGGCCGACTTCGTCGGCAGGTCCAACGCCATCGACGTCGCCGTGCTGTCGGCGAAGGTCTGCGACCGGCTGTACTCGATGAGGACGCCGTCGATCGCCGTCCTCGAGGGCCATGTCACCGCGGGTGGCTTCGAGTTGATGATCTCCTGCGACTTCGCGATCGCCGCGGACGACGCCCTGATCGGCGACTTCCACATCCGGCGCGCGCTGTTCGGCGGTGCGGGCCCCATCTACCGGGTGCCGCGCATGATCGGCGTCCGCAAGACCAAGGAGCTGATGCTCACCGGCAAGCTGCTCACCGGCGTCGAGGCCGCCGAGTTCGACCTCGTCAACGCGTCGGCCCCCGCCGACAAACTCGACGCCACCGTCGAGGAGTTCGCCGACCAGCTCGTCGACAAGAGCCCGTTCACCATGTGGATCACCAAGATGACCATCGACCGCAGCCTGGACGCCGACATCCAGTCCCTCATGGTCATGGAGCACCTCGCGGTCGGTGTGATGCTCAACTCCGAGGACGCGGCGGAGGGTGTGTCGGCGTTCCTGGAGAAGCGGGAGCCGCAGTGGAAGGGCCGCTGAGCGCGGTGCCGGCCAGCGGGAGCCGGCTGCGCGGCTCCCGGTGCGCCGACTGCGCGGTGGCCCGCTACCCCGCCGACCCGGCGTGTCCGCGCTGCGGCGGACCGGCCGAGCCGGTTCTGCTCTCCGGCACGGGCACGCTGTGGACCTGGACCGTGCAGCGGTACGCGCCCAAGTCACCGCCCTACGCCCCGCCCGCCGCCGGCTTCTCGCCGTTCGTCGTCGGATACGTCGAACTGCCGGACGGGGTGAGGGTGCTGGCCGCTCTCGACATCCGGCCCGAGGACGTGGAGATCGGCATGCCGGTGACCCTCACGGCCGGCGACGGGGTGCCCAGGGCGACGGGAGCCGCCGTATGAGCGCCGACGACGTGCTCGTCTGCGGTGCCGGGATCACCTCCTTCGCCCGCACGGAGGCGAGCGGCAGGCACCTCGCGGTGCAGGCAGTCCGGGCCGCCCTCGCCGACGCGGGGCTGCCGTGGTCCCGGGTGCGGGCCGCCTACGGCGGCAGCGACGCCGCCGGCAACGCCGACACCCTCGTCACCGAACTCGGCCTGACGGGCGTGCCGTTCGTCAACGTACGCAACGGCTGCGCGACCGGCGGCAGCGCGCTGGTCTCAGCGGTGGGCGCCATCCGGTCCGGAGCCGCGGACGTGGCGCTCGCCGTCGGCTTCGACAAGCACCCGCGGGGCGCCTTCGACCCACGGCCCGCCGACTGGGGCCTCGACGAGGTCTACGGGCGTGACGGCCTCATGGTCACCACCCAGTTCTTCGCGATGAAGATCCAGCGGTACATGTACGACCACGGCATCAGCGCCCGCACCCTCGCACTGGTCGCCGAGAAGGCGTACGCCAACGGGGTGCTGAACCCGCACGCCTGGCGCCGCAAACCGCTCGGTGCCGACGAGATCCTGGCGTCCGGAATGGTCAACGACCCTTTGACCCGCTACATGTTCTGCTCACCCGGCCAGGGAGCGGTCGCCCTCGTGCTGTGCAACCGGGCGGTGGCCCGTGAGCTCGGCGTCACGTCCGTCGCCCTGCGCGCGGCGGTCGTCCGCACCCGCCGGTTCGGCTCCTTCGAGGTCTTCAGCCCGTGGGCGCCGACCGGGACACCGACCAGCGTGAGCGCCGACGCCGCACAAGCCGCCTTCGAGGAAGCCGGGTTGGGGCCGCGGGACATCGACGTGTGCCAGGTGCAGGACACCGAGAGCGGCGCCGAAGTGATGCACCTGGCCGAGTGCGGGTTCTGCGAACACGGCGAACAGGAGTCGCTCATCTCGTTCGGCGCGACCGGCATCGACGGCTCGCTGCCGGTCAACACCGACGGCGGCTGCATCGCCAACGGCGAACCCATCGGCGCCTCAGGACTGCGCCAGGTCCACGAGATCGTGCAGCAGTTGCGCGGCCGGGCCGGCGAACGGCAGGTGCCCGACCAGCCGGCGGCCGGCTTCACCCACGTCTACGGGGCGCCCGGAGTCAGCGCCTGCACCGTGCTGACTCGCTGAGAGGAGGACCATGAACGGCACACCCGACCCGGACGAGTTCCGCGCCGAGGCCCGGCGCTGGCTGAAGAGCGTGGCGACCGCGCGCCCCGAACGCCGGGAGTGGGGCCGTGGCGACGACTCGGTGGCCGTCTTCGAGAACTGGACACAAGCCGAGGAACGCGCCCACACCGACCGCACACGGGCATGGGAACGCCTCCGCCACGACCAGGGCTGGGGCGCCCTCGCCTGGCCGGCGGAGTACGGAGGCCGCGAACTGCCGCCGTACTACGAGCAGTTGTACCGGGCCGAGGAGGCCGCCTTCGACGTGCCGAGGCGCACCGAGATCTTCCCCGTCACCCAGCAGCTCGTCGCCCCCGCCATCCGCATCTGGGGAACCGATGAGCAGCAGCGGCGCTGGCTGCGCCCGATGCTCCGCACCGACGAACTCGCCTGCCAGCTGTTCTCGGAGACGGAGGCCGGCTCCGACCTCGCCGCCGTCCGCACCCGGGCCGAACGGGACGGCGACGGCTGGATCCTGCGGGGCCACAAGCTCTGGACCTCCGGCGCCCGGGTCGCCACCTGGGGCGTGGCCGTCTGCCGCACGGACCCCGAGGCTCCGAAGCACGCCGGTATCACGGTCTTCCTGGTCCGGATGGACGCCCCTGGAGTGACCGTCCGGCCCATCCGCCAGATGACCGGCGGCGCCAGCTTCAACGAGGTGTACCTCGACGACGTCCAGGTGCCCGACAGCGACCGGCTCGGCCCCGTCGGCCAGGGCTGGCGGGTCACCCTCACCGTGCTCGCCGCCGAGCGCCTCGACTCCGGCTCCCTCGGCCTCGACAACGCCGACCGAGCCCTCGACCTGGCCCGGCACCTGTCCCGCACCCTGACCGGCGGCGAACGGCAGCAGGCCGCCGACCTGTTCGTCCGGGCCCTCGTCCAGCGGCTCATCGGGCTGCGGGTCACCGCCGCCCTGGCCGCCGGACGCGAACCGGGTGCCGAGGCCTCGGTCGGCAAGCTCCACGCCACCGCGACCATGCGCGCCACCACCGACCTCGTCCAGCAACTCCTCGGACCGAGCCTCGCCGCCGACACGGGGGCGTGGGGCACCTACGCCTGGACCGAGCACCTGCTCGGCGCACCCGGCTACCGCATCGCGGGCGGCAGCGACGAGATCCAGCGCAACATCCTCGCCGAACGTGTCCTCGGACTGCCCAAGGAGCCGAAGTGAGCCGGGCGTTGAACACCACGACAGAGGCGGGCGAACTCGCCGGACGGGTCCGCGGGCGACTGGCCGTACGCCACCCCGGTACGCCCCTCGGTGACCTGCGCACCCTGCCCGGTGGCCACTCGGGGCTCACCTACCGCATCACGGCCGGCCCGGTCTCGTACGTCATCAAGGCGGTGCCGCCCGGTCGGCGGCCCGTCGGCCGCGACGACGTCCTGCGCCAGGCCCGTGTCCTGCGCGCGCTCGCCGGATCAACCGTGCCCGTGCCGGAGATCGTCGCCGTCGACGAGAGCGAACCCGCCTGGTTCGCCATGGAGTTCGTCGACGGAGAGGCGATCGAGCCGGTCCTCGACGAGCACCGGCTCGACCCGGGGCTGTGCCGGAGGCGGATGCTGGCCCTGGCCGACGTCCTGCGCGACCTGCACGGCACAGCGAGTGTGGAGGCCGCCGAACCACTCGACCCGGCTGGCGAGTTGGACAGGTGGGGCCGCACCATGCGCGCGGTGCCGGCCGAACTGCGGCCCGGGGCTGAGGACGTGCTGGACGCTCTGGGCTCACGCGTCCCCGACAGGATTCCCCCGGTACTCACCCACGGCGACTTCCGCCTCGGCAACGTCCTGTGCCGGGGCGAGCGGCCGGCCGCCGTCGTCGACTGGGAGATCTGGGGCTACGGCGATCCGCGCATCGACCTCGCCTGGTTCCTCCTCTTCGCCGACCACCGCAACTTCCCCCGGCTCGGGCGCCCGGTCCCCGGCCTGCCCACCGAGCGGGACCTGCTCGACGCCTACCTCGACGGCCGTCCCGAACCCCCCGCCTTCGACTGGTTCCGTGCCCTGGCCCGCACCAAGATGGCCGCGATCATGGGCCACAACCTGCGCCGGCACCGCGAGGGCACCCACCACGACCCCGACCAGGAGCGGCTGCCGCCGACCATCGCCGCGATGATCCGCACGGCCCACGACATCCTCGCCCGACGGCCCTGAAGGAGCGCCACCCATGGATTTCGGACTCTCCCCGAGGGCCGACGAGCTCCGCACGCGGATGGCCGTGTTCATGCAGGAGTACGTCCTGCCCGCCGAGCCCGTCTACGACCGACAGCTCGCCGAGGCCGACGACCCACACCAACTACCCCAGATCATGCAGGAATTGAAGGAGAAGGCGCGAGCCGAGGGACTGTGGAACCTCTTCCTCGCCCACGGCGACTGGGGTGCCGGCCTCACCAACCTCGAGTACGCGCCGCTCGCCGAGCTGGCGGGACGCTCCGTGATCGGGCCCGAGGTGTTCAACTGCTCCGCCCCCGACACCGGCAACATGGAACTGCTCGCCCTCTTCGGCACCCCCGGGCAACAGGACCGCTGGCTGCGGCCCCTGCTGGCCGCCGACATCCGGTCGTGCTTCGCGATGACCGAGCCGGAGGTCGCCAGCTCCGACGCGCGCAACATCCGTACCCGCATCACCCGCGACGGCGACGAGTACGTCGTCAACGGCCACAAGTGGTACACCTCCGGGATCCTCGACCCGGACTGCCGGCTGATCATCCTGATGGGCGTCACGGACCCGGACGCGCCGACCTACCGGCAGCAGAGCATGCTGCTCGTCCCGCGCGACACCCCTGGCGTCACCGTCCTGCGCGACCTGCCCATGTTCGGTTACACCGACCGCTGCGGCCACGGCGACGTGCTCTTCGAGGACGTACGCGTGCCGGTCTCGTCCCTCCTCGGCGGCGAGGGAGAGGGATTCGCCCTGGCACAGGGGAGGTTGGGCCCGGGACGCATGCACTACGCCATGCGGGCCGTCGGGTTCGCCGAGCGCGCACTTGAGTTGATGTGCCGCCGTACCTTGACCCGGACCGCCTTCGGAGGACCGCTCGCCGAGCGCGGGGTCGTCCGTGAGTGGATCGCCCGCAGCCGTATCGAGATCGAGCAACTTCGGCTGCTGGTCCTCAAGTCGGCCTGGCTGATGGACACCTCCGGCAACGCGGCCGCGCGCACCGAGGTCGCCGCGATCAAGGTGGCCGCGCTGGAGGTGGCCCACCGGGTGGTCGACCGCGCCGTCCAGGCGCACGGCGCGGCCGGGGTCAGCGACGACACCGTACTGGCCCGGCTGTACGCCATCACCCGGGCGCTGCGGATCGCCGACGGGCCCGACGAGGTGCATCTGCGGACCGTCGCACGACGTGAACTGGCCAAGTACCCGGAGGAGGAGGCGTGATGGGTCAGCAACTGGACGGCCGGGTCGCCGTGATCACCGGCGGCTCCCGGGGCATCGGCCTCGGAATCGCCAAGGCGTACCGGGAGGCGGGCGCCCATGTGGTCATCGCCGCGCGGAAGCCGGGGGGACTGGCTTCCGCGCGCGAGGAACTGCTGCGAGTGAAGGGCGACGGCGAGGTCCACGAAGTGGTCGCCAACGTCGGTGAACCCGAGGACGCCGAGCGCTGCGTCGCGGAGACCGTCTCCCGCTTCGGCCGCCTCGACCTCCTGGTCAACAACGCGGCCACCAACCCCTACATGGGCGATCTCCTCGACCTCGACCTGCCGCGCGCGGAGAAGACCGTCCGGGTCAACCAGTACGGCATGATCGCCTGGACCCGGTGCGCCTGGCGGGCGTGGATGAGCGAACACGGGGGAGCGGTCGTCAACATCGCCTCCGTCGGCGGGCTGATCGTCGATCCCCACATCGGCTGGTACAACGCCACCAAGGCGGCCATGCTGCACATGACCCGGCAACTCGCCTACGAACTCGGGCCGAGGGCACGCGTCAACGCGATCGCGCCCGGACTGATCAAGACCGAGCTGGCCCGGGCGGTATGGGAGCCGAGGGAGCCGATCCTGACGGCGAAACTGCCGTTGCGCAGGCTGGGGACAGTCGAGGACGTGGCGAACGCGGCGCTCTTCCTGGCCTCCGAGTCCTCGTCCTGGATGACGGGGCAGACGCTGGTACTGGACGGCGGGGCGACGGTGCTGCCGATCGGGGTGGAGCAGTGACCGAGGTGGCCGAGTTGTTCTCGCTGCGGGGCCGGACCGCCGTCGTCACCGGGGCGTCGTCCGGGCTCGGGGCGCGTTTCGCCAAGGTGCTGGCATCGGCCGGCGCCACCGTCGTGGCCGCCGCGCGGCGGCTGGAGAAGCTCAAGGAACTCGCCGACGGCGACTCACGCATCCACCCGGTCGACTGCGACGTCTCCCTGGAGGATGACCGGGTGCGGCTGATGGCAACGGCTCTCGACGCGACCGGCCGGATCGACATCCTCGTCAACAACGCGGGCGCGTCCGGTGCGGTACGTGCCGAGGAGGAGAGCGCCGACGACTTCACCGGCGTCCTGGGCGTCAACCTGGTGGCCCCCTTCCATCTCGCCCGCCTGCTGGCGGAGGCGCCGACGTCCGACGCGACCGGCGGTGCGACGCGATCGGTCGTGAACGTCTCCTCCGTCCTCGGACTGGTCTCCGGCGCCCCCCTGGGCGGGGCGGCCTACGCGGCCTCCAAGGCCGGGCTCATCGGCCTGACCCGTGAGCTGGCCGGACAGTGGGGGAGGGCGGGAGTGCGGGTCAACGCTCTCGCGCCCGGCTGGTTCCGCTCGGAGATGACCGAGGAACTGTTCTCCGACGAGAGGGCCCGGCGCTGGGTCGAACGCGGAACGATGCTCGGCCGGGGCGGTGTGCGCGGGGAACTGGACGGAGCCCTGCTCTACCTGGCCTCGGACGCCTCGTCGTACTGCACCGGACACGTCCTGACCGTCGACGGCGGTTGGACTGCGCGATGAGGGCGAGCGTCGGGATCGGCGACGAAGGACTGGCACGGATCGAGCTCTGCCGTGGATCGGGCAACCCGATCGACCTGGCGACGGCCCGGTCGCTGCTGGCCGCCGCCCGGGAGTGCGAGAAGGCGCGGGCGCGGGCGGTGCTGCTGACCGGACGGGGACGGTCCTTCTGCGTCGGCGGCGATCTGAAGGAGTTCGCCGAACTCGACGGGGAACGCCTGGCAGGGCATCTCGCGGAGGTCACCGACGCGCTCCATGGCGCGCTGCGGATCCTCTCCGGACTGGACGCCCCGCTGGTGGTGGCCGTACAGGGATCCGTCGCGGGGGCCGGGCTGGGGCTGCTGGCCGCGGCGGACGTGGCGCTCGCGGCGACGGACGCCGGTTTCACGGCGGCGTACACCGCCATCGGCTACACGCCGGACGCCGGGGTCAGCTGGTCCCTGCCGAGGCTCGTCGGACCGCGACGGGCCCTGGACCTGCTGCTGACCAACCGGCGCGTCGGGGCCGCAGAGGCCCTCGAGATGGGTCTGGTGAGTCGGCTCGTCCCGCCGGAGCACCTGTACGAGGAGGCCGAGCGGACAGCGGGCGCGTTGGCCCGCGGGGCCACGGCCGCATACGGGGCGACGCGGCGGCTGGTCGGCGGGGCGCTCGGCGCCGACCTCGCCGACCACCTCGACACCGAGGCCCGCCACCTGGTCGCCGCCGCGGTGTCCACGGAGGGCCGCGAGGGCGTGGCGGCGTTCCTCCAAGGGCGGCGGCCCGACTTCGCGGAGCTGGGGGAGGGACCACGCCCGATCCCTGATTCGTACCCGACTTGAACTTGGGTCTACTCTCGGACGACCGGACGGTGATCGACGCCGCCCGCACAGAGAGGGAGAGACGATGGCGAGGGCGCGGATCGTGGATCCGGAGGAGGGGCCCCGGTCGAAGCGCGGCGCGATCCTCGTGGCCGCCGTGGAGCGGTTCGGCGAGGACGGCTACGAGAACACCAAGTGGTCGGAGGTCGCCGACCGGGTCGGCATCGGACAGACCGCCCTGTATCACTACTTCGAGTCCAAGGCCCACTGCCTGCTCACCATCATGCGCCTCGAACTCCAGCGCTCCCACGACCAGTTCGTCGAGGCCACGAACGAGCCGACCGACCCGGTGGAGGAACTGCGTGCCGCGGTCAGGGCCGCGTTCGCGGTGAGCGAGCAGGAGATCCGCCAGATGCGCATCCTGCAGGCCAACATGTCCCTGCTCGCCACCCCGCGCAAGTCCAAGCGCGAGGAGACCGAGCGCGTCGCGGCCCGCCAGCTGGTCCAGATGGTCGAGCGGGACTGGACGAGCCTGCTGATGCGCGGCATGTCGACGGGCGCCTTCCCGGTACGCGACGCGCACACGCTGGGGCTCGCGGTCCTCGGCATGATCGTCAGCGTCTGGCGGTGGTACCGCCCCACCGGCGCGATCCCCCTGCCGGAGATCAGCGAGATGATCGAGGGGTGTGTGGTGCGGATGGTCGCGGAGTAGCGCCACTCGAGGTCACGCCCCGCCCCTTGTCGGCGGCGGGGCGACTCGCTTACAGTCAAATTGAACTGAACTCAGGTTGTTTCATAGTGCTGATGTCATGATGGTGAATGGCGCTGAGGGAGAGCGATCGGCAATGGTGCTTCGCGAATACATGGCCAGGATGGACGGCCAGGATCCGGAAAAGGCCCTCGAACTGCTGGAACCCGGTTTCCGGTTCCTGATCGCCCTCCCGGGCGGTCAGCGGACCGGCAGCTCCCGCGAGGAGTTCGCCGGGTACATCGCCGGGCGCAACGCGGTGGACCGCAGGCACGAGATCGTGCGCTACTCGGCGGACGGCGACGTCGAGACGGCGTACGGCTTCGTCGTGGACGAGGGTGTGACGACGGGGGCCTTCCTGTCCGCCGCACAGGTGTCGCCGGCCGGTCTGATGGCGCGCTACCAGTCCTTCTTCACCACCGACTTCGACCTCGTGGACCGGCCATGAGCGCGCCGTCCACCTCCGCCGCCCCGTTCCTGACCACCTGGTTCGGGATCCTGGACAGCGACGACGCCGACCGGATCCTCGACCTCATCAGCGACGACTTCTCCTTCTCCATCCTGTTCTCGACCGGCGGCGACGCCGGCACCGACTTCCACGGCGGCCGGGCCGAGATGGAGGGCTACCTCGCCCAGCGCGAGGTCGGCGTCCGCACCCACCACCTGCTCACCGCCTCCACCGTCGGCCGAGACGAGCTGTATCTCGGCGAGGTACGCAGGTCGGGCGCACCGGAAGCGACCTTCGTGGCCTCGGCCCGGCTCGACGACGACGGCCGGGTACGCCGGCTGCTGATCGGGCGTTCGCCCGCGGTCCTGTTCACCTGAGGCAGTGCGATGCCCGAGGAGGCGCGATGTACAACCTCGTCCTGCTGGCGGCCAGGCCGCCCGAGTGGACCCACGAGCGGTTCATCGCCTGGTGGCGCGGCGAACACGCCGAACTGACCCGCCGGCTGCCCGGACTCAGGTCCTGGCGGCACACGGATGTCGACGCGGCCCTCGAACCGCGCTCGGAGGGCTGGGACGGCGTCTCCGTCCTGGGCTTCGACAGCGCGGAGGACCTGCGCAAGGCGTTGCAGAGCCCCGAGTGGGCGGCGGCCGTCGCCCAGGTCGGCGACATGCGCGGACGCCGGATCGCCGTCATGGGCGGCGAGTTGGAGATGTACGCGGACTGAGCACGGCGGGGCGCCGAGCCCCCTTCGCAACGAGGCGAGGAAGCGGATGCGACAGACAGTGCGGGAGTTCCACGAACGGTCCGAACAGGCCGACTTCACAGCCGTCGTCGACGACCACGGACGCCACGGCGCGCGCGACCTGCTGCGCCGCGCGACGGAACTGGCCGAAGCGATGACCCCGGACGGCACACCGGGTGGCACGGTGCTGCTCCAGGCCGACAACTCGTGGCGGACCGTCGCGGCGACCCTCGCCGTGGGGCTGACCGGAGGTGTCCTCGCCCTGGTCAACCGGCACACGACCCGTGCCGAGTTCACCGCCGCGATGGAGGACATCCGGCCCGACGTGGTGATCGCCGAACCGTCCGCGATGCGGGAATGGGACGGCGCCGCGTCCCTGCCGGGGGCGCGGACGGCCGAGTCTCTGGACGGCTGGACCGTGCTGGCCGGCCGCGGTCCCCGTGATGTCTCCCGCTGGTCCGGCGGCACCCTCATCGGCCTCACCTCCGGCTCCACCGGACGGCCCAAAGGTGTCGTGCAGTCCGAGAGCGCCCTGCGCTACGCGTGCTCCTGCACGGTCGACATCAACGGCCTGCGGGAGGGGGACGCGGTGGCCGCCGTCGTCCCGCTCTCCTCGACCGCCGCCTACTGCTTCGGGGTCTGCCTCTCGCTCATGCTCGGCGGACCGCTCGTCCTGTCCGGCCGGTGGGACCGCGAGGAGGCGCTCGCCCGGATGGCCGCCCATGAGGTGCGCTGGACCATGTGCGTGCCGACCATGGCCCTGCAGATGGGGTCCGCCGCGGCCGGCTCCAAGGTCCTCGACTCCGTCCGCTCCGTCACCGTCGGCGGCGGACCGATGGACCGCGGCGCCCTCGCCCGCGCCGAGCGCTCCCTGGGGACGCGGATCCTGCGCGTCTTCGGCATGTCCGAGTGTCTGGGCCACACCTCGCCCCGGCCCGACGACCCCGAGGAGATCCGGCTCGGCCGCGACGGACGCCCCTTCCCGGGCACCGACCTGCGGGCCGTCGCCGCCGACGGAACCGTCCTCGGGCCCGGCGCGACGGGCCGCGCCCAGGTCCGCGGCCCGTCCCTCTTCCTCGGCTACGCCCGCGACGGCAAGGTCGAACCGCCCGCCCTCACCCCGGACGGCTTCTTCCCCACCGGCGACCTGCTGGTGACCGGCGACGACGGCACGGTCACGATCATGGGCCGGGAGAAGGACGTGATCATCCGTGGCGGCCGCAACCTCGACATCACCGAGATCGAGCGTGCCGTCGCCACCCATCCGGCGGTGGCCCGCGCCTGTGTGGCACCCGTGCCGGACCCGCTCCTCGGGGAACGCGCCGCCGTGCTCCTCGTGGTCGAGGACGGCAGCGCCGAACTCGGCCTGCACGAGATCACCGAGCACCTCGCCCGCACCGGCCTGTCCAAGGCCAAGTGGCCCGAATTCGCTTTCACCGTAGGCGAGTTGCCGCAGACCACCGTCGGCAAGCTCGACCGCTCGGGAGCCCGCACGCTCGCCCACGACCTGCACGCGCGGCTCGCCGCACAGCCCCGACAGCGCCGGCAAGGAGATGCATGACCACCCCCACGACCCACACCCCCCGTCTCGACCGCGGCCGATGGGCACACCCGGGACCCGAGACCGTCCGTCCCGGCGTCCACCGCATCCCGCTCCCGCTGCCGGAGGACGGGCTGCGGGCCGTCAACGTCTACGCGCTGGAGGGGCTGACGGACGGGCTGGTCCTCATCGACGGCGGCTGGTCCATCCCCGAGTCCCGCAAGGCACTCGAGGACGCCCTGGCCCACCTCGGCCACGACCTCGCCGAGATCAGCCATGTCCTGGTCACCCACATCCACCGTGACCACTACACCCAGGCCGTCGAACTGCGCAGGTTGCTCGGCTCCAGGGTCTACCTCGGCGCCGGCGAGCGACGCGGCCTGGAGCAGTTGGGGAAGGTGCGCACCGACGAGCCGGTCAGCTCGCTGGACACCCTGCGCCGGGCCGGCGCCCAAGACCTCGCCGAGCGTGTCGCCGGCATGTACGACGGCGGCTTCGACCCCACCGTCTGGGAAGCCCCCGACCGCTGGCTCCAGGCGGAGGAACTCCGCTTCGGTGACACACGACTGACGGTCGTTCCCACTCCCGGCCACACCCAGGGCCATGTCGTCTACCTCGACCGGGCGCGGGGACTGCTCTTCTCCGGGGACCACGTCCTGCCGCACATCACCCCGTCCATCGGCTTCGAACTCGGCGGCCCCGCCCTGCCGTTGGGCGACTACCTCGACTCACTGCACCTGATGACCACGTTCGCCGACACGCAACTGCTGCCCGCGCACGGCCCGGTCGGCGACAGCGTGCACGCGCGGGTGGGTGAGCTCCTGGCCCACCACGACGACCGGCTCGCCGCGACGCTCGCCGCTCTCGGCGGCCGTACGCGCACCGCGCACGAGGTCGCGACGGAGCTGGGCTGGACCCGCCGCAAGGTGTCGTTCTCCGAGCTCGGCGCCTTCGACCAGATGCTCGCCGTCAACGAGACCGCGGCACACCTCGACGTACTGGTGGCCCGTGGACGGGCCGCGTGCACGCAGGCCGACGGGGTCAACCGGTACCTGGCTGCCTGAGACAGGTCCGGCGGCGCTCACCGAGCCGTCCAGCCTCCGTCGACGTAGAGCTCGGACCCGGTCATGAAGCCGGCGTCGTCGGAGGCGAGGAAGGCCACGGCGGCGGCGACCTCCTCGGGCGTGCCGAGCCGGCCGAGCGGCGTCCCCTCGACCATCGCGGTCAACCGGGCTGTGCCGCGCCACAGCTCGCGGGACCGGGGCGTCTCGATGAAACCGGGGTGCAGCGAGTTCACCCGGACGCCGCGCTCCGCCCAGTGCAGGGCGGCGTTCTTCGTCATGAGGCGTACGGCGCCCTTGGCGGCGTGGTACGAGAACTGGGCGCCGAAGCCGCCGACGGTGCCGAAGATCGACGCGACGTTGACGATGGAGCCGCCGCCGGAGCGTTCGATGGAGGGGCCGCCGTACTTCATGCCGAGCCAGACACCGGTCTGGGTCACGCCGAGGACCTGGTCCCAGGACTCCCTGGTCTCGGTCTCCACGGTGTGCATGGTGGCGATGCCGGCGTTGTTGACCAGCACGGACAGCTCACCCAGGGCTGAGGTCACCGACGCGACGACCTCGCGCCACGCCGACTCGTCGGAGACGTCCAGGGGAAGCCCGAGCGCACCGCCGCCGACCTCCTCGGCGAGCTTGCGGCAACGGTCGGCGTCCAGGTCGGTCACCACGACCGCCGCGCCCTCGGCCGCGAGGCGCCGCACGACGGCCTCGCCGATGCCTCCCGTGGCACCCGTCACCAGCGCCGTCTTCCCGGCCAGCCTCGACTGCATACGCATCTCCTCCGGTGTTCTTCAGTCCCGTACGCCGAGCCAGGCGAGGGCACCGCCGTCGATCACATAGGACGAGCCGGTGATGAACGCGGCGTCGTCGGAAGCCAGGAAGCACGCCAGCTTGGCCACCTCCTCGGGTCGTCCGAGCCGCTCCACCAACTGGGGCGCGGTCAGCTCGCGTTCCATGGCGTCACGGTCCTCGGCGGCGGCGATGTAGTCGCGGGCGAGCGGGGTCTCGATGACGCCGGGGCAGAAGCAGTTGCAGCGCACCGGCGCCAGGTCGACGGCGGTGACCTTGGTCAGCTGGATGACGCCGGCCTTGGTGACGCCGTAGGCGGGGGCGTTGGGGAAGCCGGTGAGGCCGGAGACGGAGGCCGTGTTGACGATGGCGGGCCCGCGCGTGGAGCGGCGCAGATACGGGGCGGCGAACTTGGTCGTCAGCCACACCGCCTTGAGGTTGACCTCGTAGACGGCGTCCCAGACCTCCTCGGAGAGCGAGTCGACCCCGCGTCGCGCCGCGGTGGTGAACGCTGTCTCGATCACCCCGGCGTTGTTGACCAGGACGTCGAGTCCGTCGAGGCTTTCGGCGGCACCCGTGACCATGTCGGCGACGCTGTCCCGAACGCGCAGGTCGCAGACGATCGCCTCGGCCCGCGCCCCGGCGGCGCGGACCAGTTCCGCGGTCTCGGTGACCGTCTCCTCGTTCCGGTCGGCGACGGCCACCGCGGACGCGCCCTGCCGGGCCATCCGCACGGCGATCGCCCGCCCGATGCCCTGCCCCGCGCCGGTGACGAGCCCTGTCTTGCCGTCCAAGGAACCCATCATGAGTCGACTCCCGAGCTCCGCGTCACCTGAACTGAACTTACTTCATTATTGCTGGGTGTTTGAGTGTCGTCCAGGTGTGTACGCGGTGGACATGACCCAGTCCCAACGTGAGACAGAACGAAAGTACGAAGCCCCGCCGGCCGACGACACCTCGTGGCTCGCGGAGCTCACCGGCGTGGCGGGCATCGCGTCGGTCGTGGACCAGGGCACCGAAGAACTCGACGCCCTCTACTACGACACCGAGGACCTGCGCCTTGCGGGTGCGTCGGCCACGCTGCGGCGCAGGACGGGCGGCCCCGACGCGGGCTGGCACCTCAAGCTGCCCCTGGCCGGGGACAGCCGGGAGGAGGTGCGGGCCCCGTTGTCCGACAGCGTTCCCGACAGCCTGCGCGCGCTGGCCCTCTCCCGCACCCGGGACGCGGACCTGACCCCGGTCGTCCGCATCCGGTCGACGCGCCGCACACACCAACTCGTCGACGACCACGGCACGGTCCTGGCCGAGGTGACCGTCGACGGCGTCCGCGCCGACTCCCTGGGCGCCGCGACCACCCGGGCCGCCTGGAGCGAGATGGAGGTCGAACTCGCCGAGGGCGCGGATCCCGCATTGCTGGACGCCGTGGACAAGACGCTGCGCAAGAACGGCATCGAACGTGCGGCACACCCCTCGAAGCTCGGCCGGGCCCTGGCGGAGACCGGAGTCGGCGCACCGCGCCTGCCCGACGCCCGCGCCGAGAGCGTCGTGGCCGGTTCGGCGGGCGACGAGATCCTCACGTACCTCGACGAGCAGGTACGCACCCTGGTGGACCTCGATCCCGCGGTGCGACGCGACGTGCCCGACTCGGTGCACCGGATGCGGGTCGCCTGCCGGCGGATGCGCAGCACCCTGCGCACCTACCGTTCGGTGCTCGACCGCGAGGTCACCGATCCGATCCGCGCGGACCTCAAGTGGCTCGGCGGCGAACTGGGCGCGGAGCGCGACCAGGAAGTCCTCATGCAGCGGCTCGAGACCCGCCTCGCGGTCGCGCCCCGGGAACTCGTCCTCGGTCCCGTCGCCGCCCGGCTGAAGGCATGGAACGTCGCCGAGAGCGCCACGGCGCACCAGCGCTCCCTCGACGCCCTCCACACCCCCCGCTACCTGGCGCTGCTCAGCTCGCTGGCCGAGCTCACCGAGCGGCCCCCACTGCGCCGCAAGGCCGCCCGCAAGCCGAAGAAGGTCCTGGCGAAGGCGGTCCTCGAGGAGTACGACAGGCTGGCGGCCCGGGTGGCACACGTCCTGGAGCTGCCTCCGGGCACGGAACGTGACAGGGCCCTGCACCAGGCCCGTAAGGCCGCCAAGAAGACCCGCTACGCCACCGAACCGGGGCGGGCCTCGCTCGGCAAACCCGTGAAGCGGCTCGGCAAGCGCGTGAAGGCCGTACAGAAGGTGCTCGGGGACCACCAGGACAGCGTGGTGGCCCGGGACGCCCTGCGCCGTCTGGCCCTGGCGGCGCACGCGGCCGGGGAGGGCGGGTTCACCTGGGGCCTGCTGTACGGCCAGGAGCAGGCCGTGGCCGCGCAGCGCGAACGGGAGTTGCCGCAGGTGTGGGCCGAGGCTTCCGAGCGCGGCCCGCGCAGGAAACTCGGAGGCTGACCCGGGTGCCCCTCGCGCGCCCCCGCTCGGGTGAAAGGCCCCCCGGGATCCGGGTCGGTGCACCGGACCTCCGCCGTGCGGGCGGCATCGTGGCGGGGTCTCGACACCGGACGCCGTAGGAGAGGGAGCACATGCTCGGCACGAACTTCCGCACCGGATCACCCAACTGGATCGACCTCGGCAGCGCAGACACGGACGCTGCCGCCGCCTTCTACGAAGCCGTCTTCGGATGGCGGTTCGTGTCCGCCGGGCCCGACGCGGGCGGGTACGGGTTCTTCCAGAAGGACGGGAAGACCGTCGGCGCCCTCGGGCCGCTGACGGAGCCGGGCGCCGCGCCCGCCTGGACGACGTACTTCCAGACCGGAGACATCCAGGCCACCACGCGTGACGTGGTCGCCGCCGGCGGCAGCGTGCGCGCCGAGCCGATGGACGTCATGGGCGAGGGCTGGCTGGCCCAGTACACGGACCCGCAGGGCGCGCGGTTCGCCGTGTGGCAGCCGGGACGGACGAAGGGCCTGGAGAAGGTCTCCGAGGACGACACGCTGGTGTGGGTGGAACTGCACGTCGGTGACCCGGAGGCGGCGATCCGCTTCTACAACGGGCTGTTCGGATGGCGCTTCCAGGAGATGCAGGCGCCCGGCATGACCTACCGGGTGCTCAGCATCGCCGACGGCGACCAGCAGGAGGGCTCGTTCGGCGGCGTGGCCCCGCTCCAGGGTGAAGCGGAGCAGGCGCGCTGGGTGCCGTACTTCGCCGTGGCCGACGCGGACGCCGTCGCCACGAAGGTGCAGGACAACGGCGGCTCGGTGCTCATGCCCGCCGCGGACGTCCCGGACGTAGGGCGGATCGCCTGGCTGGCCGACCCGGGCAAGGCCGTCTTCGCGGTCCTGAAGCCGAATCCGCGCCAGGAGGCCTGAGAGCGTGAGGGCCGGTCCGCGGCGGCACCCACCCGACAGGTGTGGGGCGGAACTTCCTTCGCTGTCAGGAGGCCGCGCCTTCCGGACCGGTGACGACGGGTGCGGTGAGGTCGGTCTCCTCGGGGAGTTCCTCCGCTCCGCCGGCCGGACGCGGAGAGTCCTCGGGGCGGGCCGGAAGGTGGTCCTCCCCGGGCGCGGGGGGTGCAACGTGGCCGGGTGCGGGGATAAGCCCGTCCGGGTTCAAGGGGGAGCTACGTATCGTCCCTGGAGAGGTCGCCGTGCGCTGAGTGGTCGTGGACGTCCGGCTGGGATCGGCGGCCGGGTCGACATGCGGTGCCTGTGCCGGGGGCCGGGCTCTATCGAGCCCGCGCCGGTGCGAGTCGGCGTGTGCGTATCTGGCGTACGAGGTCCTCGGCCGCCCCGCGCCACTCCGGGTGGGTGAAGAGGAAGCCCGCGTCGAGCAGGCGGCCGGGGACGACGCGGCGGCTTTTGAGGAGTAGTTCCGTGTCCGAGCGCAGGGCGAAGGCGCCCAGCTCGGCCATCCAGCGGGTGGCGGGCAGGCCGAGAGGGACGCCCCAGGCGGTGCGCAGCGTGTGCATGAGCATGCTCTGGGGAAGCGGGGCGGGCGCGGCGAGGTTGACCGGGCCGGTGATGTCGTCCCGGTCGGCGAGGAAGCCGACCGCGCGGACGAAGTCGTCGGCGTGGATCCATGACACGTACTGCGCGCCGCCCGCGACCGGTCCGCCGAGGCCCAGCCGGGCCAGCCCCAGCAGGACGTCGAAGACGCCGCCGCGGTCCGGGCTCATGACCATCGCCGAGCGCAGGGCGACCTTGCGGGTGCGCGGGGTGTCCGCCTCCTCCTGCTCCCGCTCCCAGGCCTTGGCGATGTCCACGCTGTAGGCCCAATAGCCGGGGACGCCGGGCTCGGCTCCGCCGATCACGCCGGTGGCCTCGTCGTTGGGCGCGTCGAAACGGTGGGAGTAGATGGTGGCGGTGCTCATCTGCAGCCAGACCCGCGGCGGTCGGACGGCGGCCGCGATCGCCTCGCCGACGACGCAGGCGGAGTGCACCCTGGAGTCCATCATGGCCCGCAGGTTGGGGGCGGTGTAACGGCAGCTCACGCTGCGTCCGGCCAGGTTGACGACGACATCGCTGCCGTCGATGGCCTCCACCCACGGCCCCGGCGTCCTGCCGTCCCACGCGACTTCGCCCGGTCGCGTCGGGCGCCTGGTCAGTACCACGATCTCGTGCCCCTCGGCGCTCAGCGCCCGCTTCAGCACGGTCCCGACCTGCCCGGTCCCTCCTGCCAGCACGAACTTCATCGGCTCGATCCTCCCGTTTTTCTGTCGGCTGGACCGAGCCTAGCGCAGAGTTGAACGTGTTCAATTATTAGGGCCGGTGGTCGGCTTCGGTTCCAGTTGGTAGCGGAGGACGCCGCCCCTCGACGGGAACTCCTCCGGGAGGAACGCGGTGTCGGTGGGATGGCCGTCCAGGGTCAGGGCCCGTACGCGGGTGTTGCCCGCCGAGGCTTCGGGGGCGAGGACCGTGAAGGTCACCCCGTTGCCGCGGTGGACGGTGACCGTGGGGAACAGCGGGCTGGCCAGGGCGAGTTGGGAGCTGCCGGGGATGTGCGGGTACATGCCGAGGCTCGCCCAGACGGCCCAGGACGACATTTCACCGAGATCGTCGTTGCCGACGAGACCGTCCGGGCGGTCGGAGAACAGGGCGGTCAGGACGCGCCGGACGGTGTCCTGGGCGCGGTCGGGGCGGCCCGCCGAGTCGTAGGCCCAGGGCGTGTCGAAGGACGGCTCGTTGCCGAGATAGGCGTACGGCTGGTCGGGACCGGCGTCGAGTTCGGTGAAGAACCTGTCCAGGCGGGCGGTGACCGCCGCGTCGCCGCCCATCGCGGCGAACAGGGCGGGCAGGTCGTGCGGGACCAGCCAGGTGTACTGCGCGGCGTTGCCCTCGACGTACTGCGTGCGCTGGGCGGGTGTGAAGGCCGGCCAGGTACCGTCGGCGGCGCGGGGCTGGAGGTAGCCGCTCGCGGGGTTGAACAGGTTGCGCCAGTTCCCGGAGGCCCGCGCGAGGGTCGCCCGGCTGCCCGCGTCGCCGAGGCGTCCGGCCAGCCGGGCGAGCGCGGCGTCGGCGACGGCGTACTCCAGAGTGGTGGACGCGCTGCCCCAGACGCCCTTGGTCGCGGCAGGGACGTAGCCCAGCCGGTCGTACCGCTCGTGCCCCGGCCGTTCCCTGCCGTTCTCCCGGCCCGCCAGGGCCGTCCGCAGCAGCCCCTCGGCGTCGAAGCCGGTGCCGCCGAAGGCGTGGATCGAGGCGGCGATGGCCGGCAGCGGGTCGCCGACCATGACGCCGGTTCCGCCGTTCGCCAGGGTCCAGCGGTCGAAGTACCCGGCCTGGCGGCCCTGTTCGAGGACGGACTGGGCGATGTCGGAGGCCTCCCGCGGCGCGAGCAGGGCGAGCAGCTGGACCTGGGAGCGGTAGACGTCCCAGCCGGAGAAGTCGGCGTACTGCGCGTGTCCGGGCCGGGTGCGGTGGATCAGGCCGTCCATCCCCGGGTAGCGGCCGTCGGTGTCGCTCAGCACGCTGGGGTGCAGCAGGGAGTGGTAGAGCGCGGTGTAGAAGACGCGCCGCTGCTCGTCCGTGCCGCCCTGCACGGCGATCCTGCCCAGCCAGTCGTTCCACAGGTCGCGGGTCGACTGCTGGACCGTTTCGAAGGAGCGGGCCGCCTGTTCCGCGAGCAGGTTGGCACGGGCGGCGTCCACGCTCACGAAGGAGATGCCCACGCGCACCGTCACCGTACGGGTGCCGGGCGCGAAGGAGAGGTAGGCGCCGGCGTTCCTGCCGTCGAGCGGCTCGCTGTGTGCGAAGGGCTGGTCGAAGACCGCGTGGAAGTAGAGCCGGTAACGGTTCGACTTGCCGCAGAATCCGCCGCTGTCGGTGTGGCCCGACAGCGTGCGGGACCCGATGGTGATGTCGCCGGTGGCGTCGTTGGAGGCCTTCGCCGCGTCCACCGTCAGTCCGGCCGGCTCGGTGTCGTCCGCCGGGTAGGTGAAGCGGGCGATGCCGGAACGCCGGGTCACGGTGATCCGGGTGCTGATGCCGTCGTCGAACCGGACGCCGTAACTTCCGGGCGACGCCTGCTCGTTGCTGTGGGAGAAGCGGGCGAAGCGCGCCGCCGGGTCCGGGCCGGGGCGGCCGGTGAGCGGCATGAAGGGGATGTTCCCGTAGTCGCTGCAGCCCGCGCCGGAGATGTGGGTGAGGCTGAAGCCCCGGATGCGGTTGTCGACGAACGCGTAGCCGCCGTGCTGGCGCGTGACCGTGTCGGGGCTCCACTGGATCCCGCCCAACGGGGCCGCGGCACCGGGGAAGGTGTTGCCCGCTCCGCCGCCGTGTCCGAAGTCGACGCCGCCGGGCGCCGTGCCGACGAAGGGGTTGACGTAGGCGGCCGGATCCGCCGACGTGGCCGGCTGGGGGATGGAGGCCGCGTGGGCCGGCGGGGCCAGCAGGACGGCCGAGGCCAGGGCGGCCGCGAGGGGGTGCAGGCGCACGAAGCTCTCCTGGAGACGGTCGGGCGTCGGTGTCGTACGACGACGGTCCGCTCACGGTCGCTTCCGGGGGGCCCGATGGCGTGACGCCGTGCCGAGGCACGCCGATCAATCAGGCTCCCGGCGCAACGCGCCCGCCGGAGTGCCCCGGCGCGGATGCGGCGCGGCAGCTCGTGGCAGCCGCGCCGCAAGTGCGGTGCCCGCGTGGGGCGTTGCCGGAGATCAGGCCGGGGCCACGGCCCGCCCCGTCTGCGGGGAGATCATTCCGGCGCACAGGCCGCGGCCGGCGAGACCCCGGGCGATGCGTGGGATCGCCGCGACCGTGTTGGCGGGCCAGTCGTGCATCAGGATGACCTGGCCGTTCGTGAGCCGCCCCGCGGCCTGGACGATCGCGTCCGTGCTCGCGCCGTTCCAGTCCTGGGAGTCCACGTCCCAGATGATCTCCTTCAGCCCGTACTTCGCCTCCACGCTCCTCACGGTGGCGTTGGTCTCGCCGTACGGCGGCCGGAACAGCCTCGGCGTGCCCCCGCCCGCGCTCGCGATGGCCTGCTGGGTACGGGAGATCTCCGAGTCGACCTGTGCCTGGGAGACTTGGGTGAGGTGGGGGTGGGTGTAGCTGTGGTTGCCCACCCACATGCCGGCGCTCACCTCGGCACGGACCTCGGCGGGGTACGCGGTCGCGTACCGGCCCTCGTTGAACAGGGTGGCCCGCAGCCCGTTCTGCCTCAGCGCGTTCAGCAGGTTCGGCGTGTTGCCGCCGGGACCGTCGTCGAAGGTGAGCCCGACGTAGCCGGTGCACGCGGCGGCCCGCGCGGGCGCGGCGGCGAGGGTGAGGGTGCCTGCGGCCAGGGCCACGGCGGCGGTCGCCGCCAGCGAGCGTAAGGGCAGGCGGGGCCAGGCGCTCACGACGCCACCGTGATGTTCGAGTTGCCGCTGCTCTGGTAGCCCTCCGTCGCGAGGATCATGTAGTACTTGAAGCTGCCGAGGGGCATGCCGGCGCGGCCCCAGGCGTCGAAGTGGTTGCCGGTGGTGATGGACCCGCCGGTCCGCCTCGACTGCCGCACGCTCCAGTACTGGTTGAAGGTCCTGGTGCCCTCGACGGACGGGGCGTTGTACCGGGTGGTCTGGTAGATGTCGTACGTGCCGCCGTCGCTGGTGACCGTGCCCTTGTACGCTCCCGTGGGCCGGTAGGAGCCCCAGTTGTCGACGATGTAGTACTCCACGAGCGGGTTGGACGTCCATCCGTACAGCGACAGATAGCCGTTGCCCGACGGGTTGAAGCTGCCCGAGTACGACACCGTCCTGCGGGAGCCGTTGCTCCAGCCCTTGCCGGCGACGAAGTTGCCGGTGTTCCGCCAGTTGGTGCTGTAGTTGCCGCCGGAGCCGAGGGTCATGGAGACCGTGCCCTGCGAGTCCGTCCAGAACGAGTAGTAGAAGCCGTTGTTGGTGCCGGTCTGGTTCGTGGTGACGACCGTGGCGGCCCGGGCGGTGCCGGGCAGTGCCAGCGCGGCGGTGGCGCCCAGCAGCATGGCGCAGGCGGTCCGACGGGTCGTCGTGGGTGCGGGTGCGACGTCCATGAGCGGTTTCCTCCGTGTCCTCCAAGGGGGTGGGGTTTCGGTGGGACAGTGTTGGCCTGTCCTCGTCAAGCGTCAACAGTTTCGGCAAACGATTCGAAACATTCGTTGTCAGTGACGCGCAGTGGAGGAGGAAAGCGGCAGGTAAGGCCGTCAGGTGATGGAAATCGGACGCTTGGCTCAATCTCGAGAGCGCATCGGGCAGATGGCGGTGTCTGATTGCTCTTCGAATGTTTCGGAAGCTTTCCGGTCCGTGAAGCCGGGGGGTGCGACGGTGAGCCGCGTGCTCACACCGCTCGGTGTTCGATGCCCAGCAGGCTCGCCGCGGCGCGGAAGTCGGCCGTGCGGTGGCCGAGCGCCAGGGACCAGTGGTGGCCGACGCCGGTGGCGCTCCAGGCGTCGACCCACTCGCCGGGGTCGCGGCCGAAGTCGACTCGGCTGGTGGTGTTGCCGATCTCCAGATGGGCGCCGGGGACGACGCTGCCCTCGGAGCTGATGAACGACAGGCTGCCGTCCGCGTCCTGGCCGAGGCCGAGCAGGGTGACCGGGCCGTGCCGGACGTCGAACTCGACGCTGACGCCCCAGCCGCGCTTGCCGTGGTAGACGCCCAGCCCGCGCAGCAGCGGGTCGGCGGCGCTGACGGCGAGGTGGGCGGGCCCGTCGTGGCCCATCTCCACGATGCCGGCCTCGAAGTCGAGGGCCTGGATCTCGGTGAAGGAACCTCCCGCGCCCACGCTCTGCGAGGCCAACTGGGCGACGCTGGTGCGCAGTTCGTACTCCCCGGCGGCCGGGACGCCGCGGGCGGTGAGCAGGGAGGCGCCGAGGATCATGCCGGCGCCGAGCCGTTCGTGCAGTTCGCCGTCGAGGCCGCGGTGGTAGTAGGCGAGGGTGTCGAGGCCGAAGTCCTCCACGAGCCGGTCCAGGGCGACGGAGACGGTCGCCCCCCACGCGAAGTCCTCGTCCACCACGCTGTCGTCCACCGTGAAGACGCGCCGGGCCAGCTCCACGCGCTCGCGGGTCTGCGCCTCGGTCACCTGCTCCACCCGGTGGCGCAGGTCGTCGAACTCCAGCACCTCGACGTGCGAGCCGAAGGTCGTCGGCAGCAGGGTCAGGTCGGTCGACACGTCCAGCATGCCCGGATACAGATGTCCCATCAGGCCGTGCCGCGCGTGCCGGAGCGCGGCCCGCACATGGGCCGCGCGGATCCACTGCCCGATGCGCCGCCACGCGGACTCCTGGCGCAGCCAGCCCGAGACCGACCGGAAGGGGATGCCCGCGCGGCGGAAGACGTTGCCGACCTCGGGCACGGGGCACTGGCCGCAGTAGGCCAGCCAGGCGCCCGTGTCGAAGGTGGCGTGGTCCATCCGCTCGGACGGCTGCAGGTCGACGACCAGGACCGGCGTGTGCGTGCGTCGCGCGATCGGCAGCACCATCGACGAGGTCAGGTACGTCGTCAGGAACAGCACGATCAGATCGCAGTCCGCCCGGCGCAGCCGCTCGGCCGCCGCCGCCCCTTCCTCGGCGTCGGAGACGAAGCCGACGTCCGTCACCTCCGCGTCCAACCCCCCGATCCGCTCGGCGACATACCGGGCCGACTCCTGCAACTGCGGCAGCAGGCCGGGGAACTGCGGCCAGTAGGTGCCCAGGCCGCCGGCGACCAGGCCGACACGCGGACGGCGGCGGGGCACCGGAGGCAGCAGGTCGCGCAGGACGGCGACGCGGTCCTCGTCGCTCGCGGTCGGGGTGGGGGGCGTAGCCATGGTCGGTGCTCCTTGTGAGGTCCGCTGCGACGGTCAGGCCCCGGCCACTCCCAGATCCGCCGGGGCGGCGGCGGGCTCGGGGGCACGCCGGATGAGGACACGGATGATGTACACGCCCGCGATGGCCGAGGCCGCCATGCACAGGGTGATCGACCAGAGCAGGACGGACGCGCTGTACTCCATCAGGGCGGGCGTGACGAAGGCGACGCCCGCGAAGACAGCCCGCGACAGCGCGTAGGTCAGGCCCTGGGTGGTGCCCCGGGTGTCGGGCGGCAGCGTGAGCTGTGACCACACCTTGTAACTCGCCTCGCCCGCGAAGGGGTTGGAGATCTGGTACAGCACGAAGAAGACGAGCATGCCCGCGAGGGCGCCCGCCGTGAGGGAGGCGATGCAGAAGGCGCCGATCTGCACGATCGTGAACACGTAGAACAGCCGGTCGCGCCAGGGGGTGTCGGCGAGGCGGACGAACACGAAGGTCAGCACCAGCGCGATCGGCAGGAAGGCCAGATTGATCCCGGTGGCCAGGCTCTGCGAGGCGCCGCTGACCGTGACCAGCAGATAGGTGCCGAACTGGCCGAAGGTGTTGGCCCCGATGCCCCAGGTGACGTAGTAGAGGAAGGTCGCGGTCATCGGCAGCAGCGCGGCACGGTTCCACACGTTCCTGAGCGCCGTGCCGCGCGGGGCGGCCAGCGCGGCCGCCTCCTGGGCCACTTCCGCGTCGGAGGGTTCGTCGGCCAGTTCCAGTCGGGAACGCAGCTGCCAGGTCACCAGCGCGGCCACCGCCAGATGGCCGGTGATGCACCGCGCCCCGGTCATGCCGGTGTCCGACAGCAGATAGCCGAGGAAGATGACGACGACGATGCCGGCCACCCACATGACCTGGGTGAAGGACACCAGACGGGCCCGGCTGCGGGCCGGCGCCGCGTCCGAGACCACGGCCAGGGAGGTCGGCAGGTCGGCACCGGCGGCCAGGCCGGCCACGAGCACGCCGACGAAGAGCACGATGTCGTTGGGTGCCAGCGTGATGACGATCGCGCCCAACGCGAAGCAGAAGATGTCCCAGTTGTAGACCCGGCGACGGCCGAACATGTCGGCCAGCCGTCCGCCGACCAGGGAGCCGACGGCGATGCAGCCGGTGACGATCGCGCTGATCGCGCCCGCCATCCACACGCCCATGTTGTAACTGTCGCGGTAGATGGCCAGGTTGACGGCGATGCTGACGATGAGGGCGGCGTCGAGGTAGGAGGCCATGCCCGACAGGGCCGCGACCTTCCACAGGCGCCTCGGGATGGGTTGTTCCGCGTGATCCGGTGAAGCCGTGGTTCGGGCCATGATGCGACTCCGTCGTCTGGGGAATGGCCGAGCGGAGGGGGACGTCGCGGCTCTGCGGCCGAGTGCAGCGACTATAGGGTCAAAAAAACGTTACAACAAGGCGTGCGGCACGCATCATCTGCGAACGAGTGACGAGCGCCGGAGCATGTTCCCCGCTCTGGCCGCCCCGACCGGCCTGCTCTACGGTGAGACGGTTGTAGAACGTTTTTTCATCCATGAGGGTGTCCGATCCGCGAACCGGGAGGACCGCATCCGTGATCTCCCCAGAACTGCGACAGCTGTTCGAGCATCCGCCCCGGGACTTCGGCCCCACCCCGCTGTGGTGGTGGTCGGGCGCACGGGTCACCCGGGAGCGACTGGCCTGGCAGATGCGCAGGTTCGCCGAAGGCGGCGTCCATGATCTCGTGGTCATCAACCTGGCCCCGGCCGGCCCGGGTTTCGGCGCCCGCGCCGACGAACCGGCATGGTTCGGCGAGGAGTGGTGGGCGCGCTTCACCGACGCCTGCGGGATCGCCCGGGACCTGGGCACCCGGCTGTGGTTCTACGACCAGATCGGGTTCTCCGGCGCCAACGTCCAGGGCGGCGTGACCCGTTGGCATCCCGAGGCGACCGGGCGCGCGCTGCGCCTGCGCAGGGCGGTCGTCTCCGACGGCGCGGTCGAGCTGCGCGGCGCGGAGACCCTGGTGGGCGCGTACCGCCTGTCGGGGGAGCGCCTCCCCGACCTTGCCGCCGCCGACGGCCGCGAGGTCGAGGTCGTCACCACCGTGCCCACCGCGTTCGACTATCTGGACCCGCACGCGGTCGGCCTGTTGATGGACGCCGTCCACCACGAGTACGACCGGCGGGTCCCCGAGTACCTGGGCAACGTCGTCGCGGGCAGCTTCCAGGACGAGCTGCCCGGCACCAACTCCTGGAGCCGCCGCTTCCCCGAGGAGTTCCGCGCCCGCCGCGGCTACGACCTGCTCGACCACCTGCCGGCCCTCTTCCACGACGCCCCGCAAGCGGCCAGGATCCGCGGCGACTACTACGCCGTCCGCGCCGAACTCACCGAAGAGGCCCTGTTCCGGCCGCTGGCCGCCTGGCACGAGGAGCGCGGCATGCTCCTCGGCTGCGACCAGAGCCATCCCGCACGCGCGGGCAACCCGGCCCAGTCGACGCAGATCTACACGGACTACTTCCGCACCCACCGCTGGTTCGGTGCGCCCGGCAGCGACCACCACGGCGACTCCAAGGTCCACTCCTCCATGGCCCACCTCCACGGCCACGAGCGCGTCTGGATCGAGGCGTTCCACTCCTCCGGCTGGGGCGGCACCCTCGAGGACACCTACGACTGGCTCCTGCCCTTCCTGCGCAGCGGCGCCAACCTGTACAACCCGCACGCCAGTTACTTCGGCACCGCGGGCGGCTGGTTCGAGTGGGCCCCGCCGTCCACCGACTGGCGCCAGCCCTACTGGCGGCAGTACCCCGCCTTCTCTCGGGCCGTCGCCCGGATCTGCTCGATCATGTCCTGGGGGAGCTACAGCGCCGACGTGGCGGTCCTGCACCCCACCGCCACCATGCAGGCCCGCATCCCGCTCGACGTGCCCGTCCAGCACTTCGGCGACGGACGGCTGGGCGAGGGTCACGCCGAGGTCGACGAGACACAGGAGCACTACCTCGACCTGTGCGGCACCAACAACTGGCTGCGGCCGCGGATCGGCACCCTGGACCGCCACCGCGTCTCCTTCGACGTCATCGACGACGCCTCGGTACAACGGGCGTCGGCCGCCGAAGGAGCCTTGCGAATACGGGACTTGGCGTACCAGGCGGTGATTCTTCCCTCCGCCGATGTGCTGGAGGCGGAGACGGGCCGCCGCCTGACGCAACTGCTCGACGCGGGCGGACGGGTCGTCGTCGTGGGCAGGCCGCCGGCGACCGCGGCCGGGCTGGCCGGCGACGACCGTGCCGTGGCCGTGCTGACGGCGCATCCGAAGCTGGAGCGGGTGAAGGACGCCGAGGCCGCGGCGGAGGCGGTGGCCGGCACCGCCGGGTACGCGACGGGTGACGTACCGCTCCTCGTCCGGCGGCGGGGCGGCACGGCGGTCGCGCTGGTCACTGGCGCCTTCCCCGACGCCCGCACGCACCCGCCCGGGGACGACCACACCGTCGACCCCGCGCGCTACGCCCCCTCCAGGTCCGTCACCGTGCGCGCCCCGGTCGCGGAGGCCGAGGTCTGGAACCCGGCGACCGGCGCACGACGCCCCGCACACGTCACCTTCTTCGACGGCGTCTCGACCATCGAGGTGCCGTTGGACGGCGCCCCCGCCGCCCTCGTCGTCTGGCGTGAAGGAACCCCGGTGCCCGCTCCGACAGCCCAGGCGCCCGCGCCGCTGCGAACGGTGGACGTGTCGACCGGCTGGGAGGGCCGTCTGGTTCCCACGATGGACAACACCTGGGGCGACCTGGCCCTGCCCCCGGGATCGCCCGTCGACCGACCCCAGATCTGGACCATGCGCTGGACCGAGGACGACGCCGACCGGGCGCCGATCCGCGCGACGTACGGCAACCGCGTACGCGTCCTGCCGCCGGTGCCCGCCGCCAAGGCCCCCGACCCCCTCGATCGCGAGTCCGCCGCACGCGTCCTGTCCGGAGAGGAGCCCCTTGTCCCGGGGAACGGCAACTGGGTCGTCGGGTTGTACTCGCCGAGCCGTGGCATCCCGGATCCGGACGGGCTGCTCGGCAACAAGGGCCTGGTGAACGAGGAGTTCGTGCGGGTTCCGGTTCCGGTCGAGGGCACCGTCGCCCGGGTCCGGACGATCGTGCGGACCGAGCACCGCGGAACCGCCGATCTGCACGTCGGCGCCGAGACGGTCAAACGCGTGTGGTGGAACGGCGAGTTGCTGCCCACCGGGTCCGGTTACCTCGCCACGGCCCGGGTGGAGGTGGCGCGGAGCGGCAACCTCCTGGAGTACGAACTCTCCGACGCCGAGGACCGGCCGTCACAGATCTCGGCCAACGCCCGTGCGCCGTTGGGGAGCTACTTCTGCCTGTCCCTCCCGGGCGGCTTCGGGCAGCGTCCGCGGTTCATGTGCCTGCCTCACGGAGTACGGCCCGACGGCAGGGTGACCTTCCGGGGCAGGCTACGGCTTCTACTCGGCCCCACACGCGCGGTGCTGGTGGTGGGGGCCGCGGCGGGCGTCACGGTCCTGCTCGACGGCGCCGTGGTGGCACGGCAGGAGAAGGTGGAGTACTACGAGTCCGACTGGGGCGCGGTGCCGATGTTCTTCCGGCACGAACTGACCCTGGAGGCGGGCGATCACGTCCTCGAGGTCGTGGCCGACAGCGTGCGCGCACGGGACGCGGTGTTCGTCGACCTCGTGGCGGGCACGGCACCCGAGGCGGTCGCACTGGTCTCCGGCGCCGGCTGGGAGGCGGAGACCGGCGAGTGGCGCGGCCGCACCGTCGAACACGAGGGCCGCTGGGGCGAGGTGCAGCACTGCCATGCCGCCGTACGGCCCCACCCGTTGCCGGACACCGCCTGGCTGAACGGCGCGCCGGTGCTCGGCACGGCCGTACTCCCGCTGCACACCACCGACGACCTTCACGAGCGAGCCCAGCGCTTCCGCTTCACCGTGCCGCCGGGAACCGTGTCACTGGACCTGCCGTTGGAGCTGCCCGCACGGGTGAAAGTCGGAAGGCGCATGGAACAGCCCCTTTCTGGACGGACATTGACGATCGATCAACCTCTCGACCTTCCGACCGAGGTGGAGATCGTCACCGCCCCCACGGCGGTGTTGCGGGGCGGGTCCGCCTGGCAGGGACCGGTGCGCGTGCGTACCGTACCGGCTCCGCTGGCGTTGGGGGACTGGCGGTCGTTGGGCCTGGGCGGATGGAGCGGCGGCGTGGCCTACGCACGTGAACTGGAGCTTCCGTCCGGGGCGGACCCGGTGCTGGATCTGGGCCGGGTGCGCGGCAGCGTCGAGGTCCGTGTCGACGGGGAGCCGGTCGGCGAGGCGTTCTGCGCCCCGTACCGTTTCGAACTGCGCGGTGCCGCCGGTCGGACGGTACGGGTCGAGGTGACCGTGCACAACACGCTGGCGCCGTACCTGGCCGAGGCCACGCCGACCGCCTGGGCGTTCCCCTCCCAGCTCCCGTCGGGACTGCTGGGACCCGTGACGCTGCGGATCCCGGGCTCAGCCGCCGGGGGCTGAGAGGGTGGAGTCGCGCAGGACGAGCCCGGGCGCGAACACCCTTGTCTCATGGGCGTGTTCGGCCCGCGCCTCCACCTCGTCCAGGAGCATCTCGACGGCGGCCCTGCCGAGGTCCTCCACCGGCTGCCGGACCGTCGTGAGGGTCGTCCCCACGAAACTCGCGAGGTCGAGGTCGCCGTAACCGACCACCTGGACGTCCTCCGGGATCCGCACGCCCCGCTCGGCCAGACCGCGGCACAGCCCCGCCGCGAGAAAGTCGTTGGTGCAGAACACCGCGTCGGGCAGTTCGCCGAGCCGAGCGGCGATCTTCGAGCCGTACGCGACCGTCATCTCCTCGGCGACCACCTGGTCCAGCCGTGCCTCACGCCGGCTCCGCACGGCCTGCCGGGCCCCCTGGTAGCGGTCCGCGCACTGCCGTATCGAGCGCTCCCCGTTCACCACCAGGATGTCGCGCGCCCCGCAGCCCAGCAGGTGCTGTACGGCGATACGGCCGCCGGCGACGTCGTCGACCGAGACGGAACAGCCCTCCTGGGACGGCATCGCACGGTCGGCCAGGACCAGGGGGATACCGCGCTCGCGCAGCCGTGTGAGCCGGGTGGGATCGGCGCTGAGCGGAACGACCACGACCCCGACCGCCCGCTGCTCGGCGAGCATGGTGAAGTAGCCCTGCTCCCGCTCCGGCGCGTCCCCGCTGTGGCACAGCACCAGGCTGTAGCCGTGGTCGTAGGCCGCGTCGGCCGCGCCGCGCGCGATGCGCGCGTAGAAGGTGTTGGTGACGTCCGGCAGCACGAGACCGATCGAGGAGGAGTGGCCCGTGCGCAGTCCGGCGGCCGCCGGGTGGGGAACGTAGTCGAGCGCCGCGACCGCGTCACGGACCCGCTCGGCGGTACGGGCGTTGACCCGCTCGGGACGGTTGAGGACGTTCGACACCGTCGACACCGACACACCCGCGGCGGCCGCGACGTCCTGGATACGGGCGGGGCGAACCGGGATGACGTCCACCCCCTCGCTGCGAAGTGTCGTGCGACCAGGCACGACACGGTCTGGCATGGGCGACGCCAGTGTACCCCCGCACCGCTTGTATCGTTTTTCGCCGACCATCGGGCGGCGACCGCCGATGCCCTGTCACCACCCATGCCGGTCGTCCGCCTGGGCGGATCTAGCGGCGAACGGGGACCGTCGCCGTGTGGCGGCGCAGGGCTGGGAAGAGGAGGAGTGCGGCGAGGGCCGTCGCGGCGGTCAGGGCGCCGCCGCCGGTGATCGTCCAGGTGGCGCCGAGGGATGCGCCGGCCATGCCGTGGACGAGGTCGCCCAGGCGCGGTCCGCCCGCCGCCAGCACGGTGTCGATGCCCTGCAGGCGGCCGCGCATGTCGTCCGACACGGCGGTCTGCAGGACCGTCTTGCGAAAGACGCCCAGCGTGAGCAGTGCGCCGCCCGCCACGACCAGCCAGCCCGCAGCCACGACCAGGGAGCGGGACAGGCCGAAGCCCACGACCGCCAGTCCCCACAGGGCGATCGAGACGGCGACCGCGACGCCGTGGCGGCCGACCGTGGTGAACGCGCCGGAGAACAGGGCCGCCAGCACGCCTCCGACCGACAGGGCGGCGTACAGCACGCCGATGTCCGACGGCTCGAAGGTCTCCCGGGTCAGCTGCGGGAAGAGCGCCGTGGGGAGGGCCAGGACCAGGGCGGCGAAGTCGCAGAGGCAGACCACGAGGACGAGTCGATGGCGCGTCAGCACAAGCAGACCGTCCGCGATCCGCCGGAGCCCCGCGCCCGGCGTGCTCCCGCCGGTGGCGGCCGGGGGCAGGGGAGGCAGGCGCCACACCGCCCACACCGTCGCGCAGACGGCCGCCGCGTCCGCCAGGTACAGGGCCTCGCTGCCCAGGACCTGGAGCAGGGCGCCGGCCAGCAGCGGGCCCGCGATGCCGGTGGACATGACCACCAAGGACTGCAGCGCGTTGGCGGCGGCCAGCAGTCCGGGCGGCACCAGCCGGGGCGTCACCGCCCTGCTCACCGCGCTGTTGGCCCCGAACAGGGCCTGCTGCACGCCGGCCAGCAGGAGCAGTACCGCGATCGAGCGCAGGTGGGCCCACGTCTGTGCCCACAGCAGGACGGAGGTCGCGCCGACGCCCGTCGTGGTCACCAGCAGCACGCGCCGCCGGTCCCTCACGTCCGCGAGCGCGCCCGCCCACAGCGCCGCCAGCGCCATGGGGGCGAAGCCCACCAGGCCCGCGAGTCCGACACAGGCCGATGAGCCGGTGAAGGAGTAGATCTGCAACGGCACCGCGACCGCCGTCAACTGGGCTCCCAGAGCGGTCACGATGCCGGCCGCCCACAGGCGCCGGAAACCGGTCACTCGCAGCGGCCGAACATCCACCAGCACCTTCGCGCGACCCGGCACCCTTGCTCCTCGACTCCCCAGCGTCCTCATCCGGGTGCTGATCCTGCGGGCTCACCTTGGGTCAAGGTCAACCGGCCTGAGCCGGACGTACGACGCGGGGCCGTCCGGGTGTCAGGTACCCGGGCGGCCCCGTGAGTGCCGTCGGACTCAGCCGTTCGAGCCCGCCGGGGTCGTGGTGGTGGTGAAGCCCTCCAACTTGTTGGCCTTGATGGCGAAGTCATTGGTGAACGTCGTACCGAGGTTCACCTTCGAGGTCGCCTGCCCGACCAGCTCCTCGGTCGCCAGAACGGTCTTCGGACCGCCGGCCGGCATGATGCCGTCCGGGAGGAACTGGCCCTTGTCCTGGGCCAGCGCCGAGATGTAGTCGGCCTTGGTCACCAGCTGGTTCGACACGTACGACGCCGGCAGCTTGTTCGCTATGTCCGCCGCGCTGTGCGAGTTGATCCAGTGCATGGTGGCGACGAGCGCGTCGACGACCTTCTGGGCCGCGTCCTTGTGCGAGTTGACCCAGCTGGTCTGCGCGATGACGGACGCGGCCGGCCAGGCGCCGCCCAGTGCCTGCTTGGCGCCGTCGGTGCTGGCCAGGTTGATGGCGGAGGCCGCGACGCCCTTCTTCTCCATCGCGGCGACGGTCGGCTGCGTCGTCATGACACAGTCCGTCTTGCCGTTCTGCAGCGCGGCGACGGCGGTGGCACCCGCGCCGACACCGATCCGGTGGAACTCGCTGGTCTTGACGCCCTTCTGCGCCGCCATGAACCGGGTCAGGGTGTCGGTGCCCGAACCGATGTCGGTGACGCCGAAGGTCTTGCCCTTGAAGTCGGCGCCCGAGTGCACACCGCTGTTCTTGGTACACATCTCCCGCTCGCCCGGCGCACCGGACAGCTGGACGATGTCCTCGACCGCCTTCCCCTTCACCTGGAACTCGATGGTGTGCTCGTACCAGGCGCCCGCCATGTCCACCTGCCCGGAGGCCATGGCCTCCTCGGCGCCGATGCCGCCGTTCGACTCGGTGCTCAGCTGGACGTTCACGCCGTACTTCTTGTAGAAGCCCAGGTTCTGGGCGAGTTCGTAGGGCAGGTAGATCTGCTTGTCGATGCCGCCGACCATGAGCTTGACGGTCGGCACGGAGCCGCCGCCGGACTGGGCGGAGGTGCTGGAGTTCGAGCTGCCGGAGCAGGCGCTGACGGCACCGAGGGCGAGAACGGTGAGTACGGACGCGGCGACGGCGACGGGTCGTCTGGACATGGCGGACCACATTCCTTTGCTGGGATGGAACAACCTGGGACGGGACAGCAGGGTGGGATTGACGGGGCAGCTCGAAGGGAGCTGGTGTCAGAGGGAGTTGGCCTCGGACTGGGCCGGCGGGCGCCAGGACAGGAGCCGGTGCTCCAGCTTGCCGATCAGCCACTCGGCGCCGAGCACGATGACCGCGATGACGAGCATCGTCGCGAACACGCCGTTGGGGTCGAACTGGTCCTGCGCGGTCTTGATGACCAGGCCGAGGCCGCTCTGCGCACCGAGCACCTCGCCGACCAGCGCGCCGACGATGGCGAAGCCGAAGGCGCTGTGCAGGCTGGCGATGATCCAGGTGAGCGCCGAGGGCACGGTGACGTGCCGGATGATCTGCATCTGCGAGGCGCCGAGCACCTTGGCGTTGGCGAGGATGTTGCGGTCGACCTCACGGACGCCCTGGAAGGCGTTGAAGAAGACGATGAAGAACACCAGCACCGCGGCGAGCAGGATCTTCGGCAGCGTGCCGATGCCGAACGCCACGATGAAGATCGAGCCGAGGACGATACGCGGGATCGCGTTCACGACCTTGATGTACGGGCCGAGCACCTCGGCGAGGAAGCGGCTCTGGCCCAGCGCGACGCCGAAGATCACTCCGGCGATGGTGCCGATGCCGAAGCCGACGAGTGCCTCCTGGATCGTGGTCCAGATGTTCGCGTAGAAGGACCCCGTCTCGGTGCCGTGCTGAAAATACTGGACCAGTCGCTTGGCGATGCCCGACGGCTGCCCGAAGAAGAACTTGTCGACGATCCCCCAGGTGGTGAAGGCCTGCCAGCCTCCGAGGACGATGGCCGCGAGGCCGATGCGGCCCGCCCACACCAGTGCGATGCGCTTGCGCACCTTGCGTTTGGCGGCCGCCGAGGCCGAGGTCTGACCGCCGCTCTTGACCGTGGCGGTGGAAACGGTGGACGTCGTGCTCATGCCTTACCTCCTGCGGTGCGTGCGTAGGCGCGCTCCACCTCCTCGCGCAGCGAGTCCCAGATCTGGTGCTGAAGTTCGATGAAGCGGGGCTGGAAACGGATCTCCTGGACCGAGCCGCGCGGGCGCGGCAGGTCGATGTCGAAGACCGCCTTGACCGAGCCGGGGCTGGACGTCATGACGACGACCCGGTCGGCGAGCGCCACGGCCTCGTCGAGGTCGTGGGTGATGAAGATGACCGACGGCCGGATCTGCTCCCACAGGCTGAGCAGCTCGGTCGACATGATCGCCTTGGTCTGCACGTCCAGGGCGCCGAACGGCTCGTCCATGATGAGGATCCTGGGTTCGTTGATCAGCGCCGCGGCCATGGCCACACGCTTGCGCATACCGCCGGAGAGCTGGTGCGGGTAGCGGTCCTCGAATCCGGAGAGACCCACCCGGCGCAGCCAGTCGCGTGCCGAGGCCTGCGCCTTCTGCTTGGGCACACCGCGGAAGACGGGGCCCATCAGCACGTTGCCGAGGACGGTCTTCCAAGGGAGCAGCGCGTCGGCCTGGAACATGAAGCTGACGCCGTCGGTGACGCCGTCCACCTCACGGCCGCCCACCTTGACCGAGCCCTCACTGGGGCGGTCGAGCCCGGACACCAGACCGAGCGTGGTCGACTTGCCGCAACCGGTCGGCCCCACCACCGCGCAGAACTGGCCGGGCTCCACGGTGAACGAAACGTCCTGCAGTGCCGTGAACACCTCACCCGCAGGAGTCAGAAATCGTTTGGTGAGCCCGGAAATCTCGACTCGTGCGCTGTCCTGGCCGTCCTTCTCGGCGACCAGGCTCACCGCCGCATCGTTTCGTGAAGCCATCTGAGGCCTCTCCTTCCTAACCTCGGAGGTCGAGGAAGGCAGACGCTAGAGGCCCCTGGGTGTTACGTCGCTGTTTCATCCGTATCCCGCGTTAGCGGTGTTACCCGGGGTTTTGCTCGTTCTGCTCAGAAGACCGGGGGTGGGCATACAGTCGTGACGGGGGCACAATCACGCCACCACGGGTACGGCGCAGGGGCCGCGCCCGATCCCCGTACGACAGGCAGATTTCACCCGTGACACCCATCCGTATCCCGATCGGCCGCGGCGGGAGGGGACGGCTCTCCGCGCGGATCCTGGCCAACCAGCTGGTCATCCTGGCGCTGACCGGGCTGATCGGTTTCGTGCTGTTCGCCTTCGCGCAGCGCAGCGAGATCGACCGCGCCTACGAGCAGCGCGCGCTGGCCATCGCGAAGACCACGGCCGCCGAACCGGAGATCCGCCACGCCATGGAGTACGGGGGCGGCGGCGACCTGGTTCAGCGGGTGGCCGAACGGATCCGGAAGGCCTCGAGCGCCTCGTACGTGGTCGTACTCGACCTGCGCGGTGTCCGGCACTCCCACCCCGACCCGGCGCTGGTCGGTGTGCCGACGGGTGACCCGATCGTGGTGCTGGACGGCAAGTCGCACGTCGGCACCGACCAGGGCGGGCTCGGCCGCTCCGCCAACGGCAAGGCCCCGCTGTACGGCCCCAGCGGCAAGCTGGTCGGCGAGGTGTCCGCGGGTATCACCGAGCACCATGTGCTGGGTGAGCTGTGGCGTGAGCTGCCCACCTTCGGTCTGTACAGCGCCATCGCCGTCGCGCTCGGCTCCGCGGCCGCCTTCCTGCTGGCCAGGCGGCTCAAGCGGACGACGTTCGGACTGGAACTGGAGGAGATCGCCGGACTGCTGCAGGACCGGGAGGCCATGCTGCACGGCATCCGCGAGGGGATCGTCGCCTTCGACCCCGACGGCAGGATCACCGTGGTCAACGACGAGGCGCGCACCCTGCTCGGCCTCGGCACCGCGCTCGGCAGCACCCTGGACGAGGTGCTGCCGGACGGACGGCTGCGCCGCGCCCTGGACGGCACCGTGACGGGCAGCGACATCAGCGTGCTCACCGACGACCACTGCCTGGTCGTCAACCGGATGCCGGTCGCCCTGCACGGCCGGGAACTGGGAGCCGTCGTCACCGTACGGGACCGCACCGAGCTGATCGGGCTGCTGCGCGAACTGGACTCGGTACGCGGGCTGACGGACGCGCTGCGCGCCCAGCAGCACGAGTTCACCAACCGGATGCACACCGTGGCCGGGCTGCTGGACATCGGCGACCACGACGCCGCCTACGAGTTCGCCGTCGAGACCGCCGGCGCCGAACAGGCGCTGACCGAGTCCGTACGGGAACGGATCGGCAACCCGCTGCTCGTGGGACTGGTCGTCGCCAAGACCACGGTGGCCGCGGAACGCGGGGTGCGGATCGTCCTCAGTGACGACTCCGCCCTCGGTGAGAACCCGCCGCACCTGCGCCGGCTGCTGACCATCGTGGGCAACCTGCTGGACAACGCGATCGACGCGTCGGCGACCGGACCGGCCGGCCCCGGCGGCGCCGAGGTACGGCTGTCCATCGTCGAGGCCGTCGACGCGGTGCGGGTGGAGGTCGCCGACACCGGTCCCGGCATCCCGCCGGGCGCCGCCGAGGCGATCTTCGAGGACGGCTGGTCGACCCGTCCGGACCGCGGCACCGCCCGGCGCGGCCTCGGACTCGCCCTCGTGCACCGGCTGGTGCAGCGGCATGGCGGCACGATCACGGTCAGCGAGGGGCCCGGTGCCGTCTTCACCGTGCTGCTGCCGCTGCCCGACGCGGCCCCGGTCCCGCGGGGCGCCCTGTTCACGAAGGTGCCGGTCGGCACGTCCGACGGTACGGCGGGAGGCGATCGCTGGTGATCCGGACCCTCGTGGTGGACGACGACTTCCGGGTGAGCCGCATCCACTGCGACTACGTGTCCCGCGTCCGGGGCTTCGAGGTGGTGGGCCAGGCGGCGTCCGTGGCCGAGGCGCTGGAGGCGGTGCGCGCCCTGCACCCCGACCTGCTGCTGCTCGACATCTTCCTGCCCGACGGCAGCGGACTCGACGTGCTGCGCCGGCTCAGCGGTGACCGGGGCGGCGACCGCCCCGACGCGATCATGATCACCGCCGACCGGGACATCACCTCGGTGCGGATCGCCATGAAGCTCGGTGCCGTCGGCTACCTCGTCAAGCCCTTCGGCGCGCCCGACCTGGCCGAGCGGCTCACCGCCTACCGCGAACTGCAGCACCGCATGGACGCCCTCGGCACGGTTCCCGAGACCGACCAGGCCGACGTGGACGCCCTGTTCAGCGCCGCCCGCCCGCCGGCCGTGCCCCGCGTTCCCGCCAAGGGCCACTCCGCGCCCACCCTCGCCCTGCTGCACCAGACCCTGCGCAGCGCCTCCGACGCCCTGTCGGCCGCGGAGGCCGCCGAACGCACCGGGGTCTCCCGCGCCACGGCCCAGCGCTACCTCTCCTACCTCGTGAAGGAGGGCATGGTCCGCCTCGAACTCCGCTACGGGGCCACCGGCCGCCCGGAACACCGCTACCGGATCGCCCACTGAGCCGATCCCGCGTGCTCCCCTTGCCCGCCGTGGGCGCCGGGCGCACCCTTGTGCCATGGGTGCGCACGACGGCCCCACGCTGATCACGTCCGTCCAGCGGGCCTTCCGGCTGCTGGAGACGGTCAGCGCGCACGAGAACGGCGCGCCGGCCAAGCAACTGGCCCGGGAGACCGGGCTGCCCCTGGCCACCGCCTACCACCTGCTGCGGACGCTGGTGCACGACGGATACGTGCGCAAGGTGGAGGACGGCCGGTTCGTGCTGGGCGACAAGGTGCAGACGCTGGGCACCACGGGCCGCGCACAGGCGCTGCTCAGCAGGGTGCGGCCCACGCTCGCGGCACTGCGGGACGAACTCGCCACCGCCGCCTACCTCACCTTCTACGAGGACGGCGAGATCCGTGTCGCCGAGATCGTGGACGGCCCCCGGGCACCCCGCGTCGACCTCTGGGTGGGGTTCGAGGACGCGGGACACGCCACCGCGCTGGGCAAGTCCGTGCTGCGGGAACTGGACGACGAGGCCCGCAAGGACTACCTCTCCCGCCACCACCTCACCGATCTCACCCCGCGGACCATCACCAGCCCGCCGGAACTGCTGCGCCGCCTGGACTCCTCACCGGTCGCCCCCGCCGTCACCGACCTCGAGGAGTACTCGCTCGGCACGGTCTGTGTCGCCGTGCCCGTCTACTGCGGGGACACGCTCGGCTCGCTGGGCGTCTCCATGCCGGCCGAGCGGCTCTCCCGGCTGCGGGAGGTCAGGGAGCGGCTGATCCCGACGGCGAGCCGCGTGACCAGGGGCCTCTCGCTCACTATCTGAAATTCCTCTCCTTGCGACGCCCGGGAGCGACCTCGTTTCCTGGAGGAAACACACGTTTGACGACGGGGCCCGGGACCCGGTGTGCCCCGAGAGATGAGGACTGCGCAAGAGCATGAGTCAGGCCCGAGAACAGCTGACCCGCTGGGCACCCGCCCTGCCCGCGCTGATCGTCTCCGCCGTCGGGCTCACCGATCTCGCCGGTGCGGGGGACATGATCTGGCTGCCGCTGCTGGCCGCCGGTCCCGCCCTCGCCGCCACCACCAACAGGCCGCGCGGTGTGCTCTGCGTGGGCGTGCTCGCCGCGGCGCTGGGCATGCTCCTCAGCACCCGGGACGCGGTGCCCGGCGACGAACTCGCCGTCGTCCTGTCCGCCCTGGTGGCGGTCACCCTGGCGAGCGGCCTCGCCAGCGCGCTGCGCGGACGCCGGGAACGGGTGCTCGCGGCCGTGCGCTCCGTCGCCGAGACCGCGCAGCACGCGCTGCTCAAGCCGGTCCCGGCGACCGTCGGCCCCTTCCAGGTCGCCGTCCGCTACAGTGCCGCGGCGGCCGAGGCCCGCATCGGCGGGGACCTGTACGCCCTGATAGCGACGCCGTACGGGGTCCGGCTGATCGTCGGCGACGTGCGCGGCAAGGGACTGCCGGCGGTGGGAACCGCCGCCCTGGTGCTCGGCGTGTTCCGCGAGGCCGCCTGGGACGAGCCCGATCTCCTGGCCGTCGTCGACCGGATCGAGCGGAGCCTGGCGCGCAACCTCGGCGCGGACGACTTCGTCACCGCCGTGGTCGCCGGATACCCCGGGGCGGGTCGGCTCGAGATGGTCAACTGCGGGCACGCGCCTCCGCTGCTGGTGCGCCGCTCGGTGGGCGCCACGGTGGTCGAGCCGGTGGAGCCCGCGCATCCCGCACCGCCCCTCGGCCTGCGCGCGCTCACCGGCCACACCCCCGGCCTCCAGGTGCTGCCCTTCGCCGACGGGGACCAGCTGCTGCTCTACACGGACGGGGTCACCGAGGCCCGCGACCGGGGCCGCGCGTTCTATCCGCTCCACGAAGGGCTCGCGCGCCACGCCTCCGAAGAGCCGGCCCGCACCCTCGACGCCCTCCACGACGAACTGCTGGCCCACGTGGGCGGACGGCTCCACGACGACGCGGCCCTGCTGCTGATCCGCAAACCGGTGCTGCCCGTCATCGCCAGGTGAACGCTTCTTGACCCCCGGTCGGCGCTCCATGATGCTGTGTTGCGACACGTGCTCTGCGTGCCGCAATGAGCAACATCTGACCCAGGTCTCGTACCAGTCGAGGAGTGGCCATGACTCATCAGGTCCGCGCTGTCGTCGCCCGGAAGAAGGGCGCCCCCGTCAGCCTGGAGACGATCATCGTGCCGGATCCGGGACCCGGGGAGGCGCTGGTGAAGATCGAGGCCTGCGGGGTCTGTCACACCGACCTGCACTACCGCGAGGGCGGCATCAACGACGAGTTCCCGTTCCTGCTGGGCCACGAGGCCGCAGGCGTGGTGGAGTCGGTGGGGGAGGGCGTCACGGACGTGGCGCCCGGTGACTTCGTGATCCTCAACTGGCGTGCCGTGTGCGGTCAGTGCCGGGCCTGTCTGCGTGGGCGGCCCTGGTACTGCTTCAGCACCCACAACGCGAAGCAGAAGATGACCCTGCTCGACGGCACCGAGCTGTCCCCGGCGCTGGGCATCGGCGCGTTCGCGGAGAAGACGCTGGTGGCGGCCGGGCAGTGCACCAAGGTCGACCGGGCCGCCTCCCCGGCTGCCGCGGGTCTGCTGGGCTGCGGGGTGATGGCGGGCATCGGCGCCGCGATCAACACCGGCAACGTGGGACGCGGCGACAGTGTGGCGGTCATCGGCTGCGGGGGCGTGGGCGACGCGGCGATCGCCGGGTCCCGGCTGGCCGGCGCGGCGAAGATCATCGCCGTGGACGTCGACGACCGCAAGCTCGCCACCGCCCGGCAGCTGGGCGCCACCCACACCGTCAACTCGCGTGAGGTCGACGCGGTGACGGCGATCCGCGAGCTGACCGGCGGCTTCGGTGCCGACGTGGTGATCGAGGCGGTGGGCCGCCCGGAGACGTACCAGCAGGCCTTCTACGCCCGGGACCTGGCGGGCACGGTGGTCCTGGTCGGTGTGCCCACACCGGAGATGAAGCTGGAGCTGCCGTTGCTGGACGTCTTCGGCCGCGGCGGTTCGCTGAAGTCGTCCTGGTACGGCGACTGCCTGCCCAGCCGCGACTTCCCGATGCTCATCGACCTCTACCTCCAGGGCCGCCTGGACCTGGACGCCTTCGTGACCGAGACGATCGCCCTGGACGAGGTGGAGAAGGCCTTCGAGCGGATGCACGGCGGCGACGTCCTGCGCTCGGTGGTGGTGCTGTGATGGCCGGCGCCCGCATAGGACGTCTCGTGACCTCGGGCACCTTCTCGCTGGACGGTGGCACCTGGGACGTCGACAACAACGTGTGGATCGTCGGCGACGACCATGAGGCGATCGTGATCGACGCCGCCCATGACGCGGACGCGATCGCCGAGGCGGTGGGGGAGCGGCGGCTGACGGCCATCGTGTGCACCCACGCCCACAACGACCACATCGATGCCGCACCGGCCCTGGCCGAGCGCACCGGCGCCCCGGTCCTGCTCCACCCCGACGACCTGCCGCTGTGGAAACAGACCCATCCCGACCGTGCGCCGGACGCCGAACTCGCCGACGGGCAGACCCTGTCCGTGGCGGGGGTCGAGCTGACCGTGCTGCACACCCCCGGCCACGCCCCGGGCGCCGTCTGCCTGTACGCGCCGGCGCTCTCGGCGCTCTTCAGCGGCGACACCCTCTTCGCGGGCGGCCCCGGGGCCACGGGAAGGTCGTACAGCCACTTCCCGACCATCATCGAGTCGATCCGCGACAGGCTGCTGACCCTGCCCGGAGGGACGGTCGTGCACACCGGTCACGGAGAGACGACGACCGTCGCTGTGGAGGCCCCGCACCTCCAGGAGTGGATCCGGCGCGGTCACTGACCCGCTGACCTGCACACATGCATCGTTCCAGGGTCGCACCCTGCTTTTCGAGTGTTGCTTATCATGCTTCGAGTTGCATGACGAGCAACGGCCGAGAGGGTGCGACAAGGCCTCTGAACTCCTTGACAAGGGTTCTGGGCCGACCTCAGACTGATGTTGCGCTTACCGCAATCCGTTTCGCTATACGCACCGAGGTGTCATGATGATTCCCGCGTGCCGTCTCGTGGATCTCCCGCGAGGCGAGGCCCTCCGGCTCGACATCGATCCGCCGGTCTCGGTGTTCCACACCGACGACGGCGAGGTCTTCGCCATCGACGACACCTGCACTCACCAGGACGCCTCGCTCGCCGACGGCTGGCTGGAGGGCTGCGAGGTGGAATGCCCGCTGCACGCCTCGAAGTTCGACCTGCGCACCGGCGCCGTCGACGCCCCGCCGGCCAAGCTGCCGGTGCGGACGCACCAGGTCGTCATCGAGGACGGGACGGTCTACGTCCAGGTGTCCACGGACGCCCCCAACCTGCCGCCCTGCGTCGCCTCCCGGCTCGCCGGGGGTCCCGCGTGAGGACCGTGGCCGTGGTGGGCGCCTCGCTGGCGGGTCTGTCGGCGGCACGGTCACTGCGCAAGCAGGGCTACGACGGCCGGCTCGTCGTCATCGGCGACGAACACCACCGCCCCTACGACCGGCCGCCGCTGTCCAAGGAGTTCCTGGCCGGCACCCTCGGCGAGGCGGACCTGGTCCTGGAGACCGAGGACGAGGACCTCGGTGCGGAGTGGCTGCTCGGCACCCGCGCCACCGGCCTCGACCGCACCGACCGTGCCGTCCGGCTCGCCGACGGACGGGAGGTCCGCGCCGACGGCGTCGTCATCGCGACCGGCGCCGCCGCCCGCACCCTGCCCGGCTCCGAGGGCCTGGCCGGTGTGCACACCCTGCGCACCCTGGACGACGCCCGCGCCCTGCGCGAGGACCTGGCCCGCGGCGGACGCCTGGTGGTGATCGGCGGCGGCTTCATCGGCGCCGAGGTCGCCTCCACCGCCTCGGCCCTCGGACTCGACGTCACCGTGGTCGAGGCGGCCCCGACCCCGCTGGCCGGACCCCTCGGCGAGACCATGGGGGCCCTCGTCTCCGCCCTCCACGCGGACCACGGCGTACGACTGCTGTGCGGCGTCGGCGTGAAGGGGCTGAGCGGGGAGCGGCGCATCGAGGCCGTCCTGCTCGAGGACGGCCGCAGCGTCCCCGCCGACCTCGTTGTCGTCGGCGTCGGCGCACGCCCCTGCGTCGAGTGGCTGGAGGGCTCCGGCGTCGCGCTCGACAACGGCGTCAAGTGCGGTTCCGACGGCCGCACCAGCCTGGCCGGCGTGGTCGCGGTGGGTGACTGCGCCAACTGGTACGACCCGCGCGCGGGCCTGCACCGCCGGGTCGAGCACTGGACCGGTGCGCGCGAGCGGCCCGACGCCGCGATCGCCACCCTGCTGGCGGGCGGCGCGGTGGAACCGGGTGTCCCCCGGCCGCCGTACTTCTGGTCCGACCAGTACGGTGTCAAGATCCAGTTCGCGGGTCACGCGGCCGGCGCCGACAGCGTGACCATCGAGGAAGGCGCCGCCGAGGACCGCAACGTCCTCGCCGTCTACCGGCGTTCCGGCCGTCCGGTCGCCGTGCTCGGGATGAACCAGCCGCGCCTGTTCACCCGTCTGCGCCGGCAGCTCGCCGCGTGAATGACCCCGCCACGACGTTTCCCGAGGAGTGCACCGTGACCTCGACCAGCCTGCCGGACAGCCTGATCGCCACCCTGCCCGGTTCCTCCTATACGGACCCCGGGATCTTCGCCCAGGAGCAGGAGCGCATCTTCGAGACCATGTGGTTCTGCGTGGCGCGCGCCTCCGAACTGGCCAAGCCGGGCGCCTTCCGCACCGTCGACGTGGGGCGCGAGAGCATCCTCGTCACCCGCGCGCGCGACAACTCCATCCGTGCGTACTTCAACGTGTGCCGCCACCGTGGCGCCAGGATCTGCACCGAGGAGACCGGCGAGGTCAAGCGGGCCTTCCAATGCCCGTACCACGCCTGGACCTACGACCTCAACGGCAAGCTCGTCGCCGCGCCCAACCTCACCAAGATGCCCGACGTCGGCCGCACCGAGTACGGCCTGGTGAGCGTGGCCGTGCGCGAATGGCTCGGCTATGTGTGGGTGTGCCTGGCGGAGAACCCGCCGTCCTTCGAGGAGGACGTCGTCGGTGAGGTGATCGGCCGGCTCGGCGACGTCGAGTCGATCGAGCACTACGGCATCGAGAACCTCTCGGTGGGCCGTCGGATCGTCTACGACGTGAAGGCGAACTGGAAGCTCATCATCGAGAACTTCATGGAGTGCTACCACTGCGCCACCATCCACCCCGAACTGACCGAGGTGCTCCCGGAGTTCGCCGACGGATACGCGGCCCAGTACTACGTCGGACACGGTGCCGAGTTCGGTGAGGAGATCCAGGGCTTCACCGTCGACGGCAGCGAGGGCCTCGACCGCATACCGGGTGTCGCCGAAGAGCAGGACCGCCGCTACTACGCGATCACCGTCAAGCCGCAGGTGTTCATCAACCTCGTGCCCGACCACGTGATCTTCCACCGCATGTACCCGGTGGCAGCCGACCGCACGATCGTCGAGTGCGACTGGCTCTACCTGCCGCACGTCGTCGACAGCGGCAAGGACGTCAGCCGGTCCGTGGAACTGTTCGACCGGGTCAACCGGCAGGACTTCGAGGCGTGCGAGCGCACCCAGCCCGGGATGCACTCCCGGATGTACGCCAAGGGCGGCGTGCTGGTACCCAGCGAGCACCACATCGGCGCCTTCCACCACTGGGTGAACGAGCGGCTGGGGATCTCCCAGGGCTGACTCAGCCCAGGTAGCCCATCCGGTGGCTGATCTCCTCGGCGCCCTTGAGCAGCACCGGGGAGAGCTCGTGCAGGCGCTCCTCGGTGAACCGGTACGAGGGCCCGGAGGCGCTCAGCGCCGCGATGACCTCGCCGTCCCGGTTGCGGATCGGCGCGGCCATGGCGTGCAGGCCGATCTCCAGCTCCTCCAGGGTGTAGGCGTAGCCCCGCTCACGCGCGTCGGTGAGGTTCTTCTCGAGCTTGGTCTTCGCGGTGATGGTGTGCGGGGTGACCTTCTTCAGGCCCGCGTCGGCGAGCAGCGCCGCGCGCTCCTTGGCGGGCAGGTGCGCCAGCAGGATCTTGCCGCTGGAGGTGGCGTGCAGCGGGGTCAGTTCCCCGACCCAGTTGTGCGCGGCGACGGCCGCCGGGCCGCGCACCTGGTACAGGTTGATCGCGTAATGCTCCTGCATGACCGCGATGTTGACCGTCTCGCCGATCTCCTCGGCGAGCCGCTCGCACACCGCGCGCCCCTGCTGCGTGATGTCCAGCCGGCCGGTGACCGCGCCGGCCAGCCGCACGATGCCGAAGCCGAGGCGGTACTTGCCGCGCTCACCGGCCTGTTCCACCAGACCGCGCGCCTCCAGGGCGCCGAGCAGACGGAACGCGGTGGACTTGTGAACATCGATCTCGGCGGCCACCTCGCTGACGCCGGCCTCCCCGCGGTGGGCCAGGATCTCGAGGACGCTGATGGCTCGATCGACCGACTGCACTCCGCCGGCCTGCGAATTTGACGTTTCGGTGTCTTGGCTGTGGTTGCTCACGACGAAACTATACGCGTAGTACGGCACAGAGTGTTTACCCTCGGGACGCTGACCAGGTCATTTCATTTGGTACCGGGTGATTGGTGTGTCCGGGCGCTTATCGCTTCCGCGAACACCGGCCGGGCCCACCCGCATGAGTGGACCACCCGGCCGTTGACCAGCGCCACCGCCACATGGTCGGAGGCGAGCCGGGCGAGCGCCTCGGCGAGAGGGACGCGCATCAGGAGGAGGTCGGCGGGGGCCCCGGGCGCGGCGGGGGAACCGAGGTGGGCGTCCAACGCCCGCCGTGCCGTGAGCCGTTCCGCTGCGCCGACGATCTGTCCCTGCCGCTCCCGCAGGCGCGGGACCAACCCGGCGGGCATGTCACGCAGTGCACCGCCACGGCCCGGCCGGCCTCGTGCACCGAACCCATGCGTTCCGTCAGGCGGTTGAGATCGGGCAGTCCGGAGTCCGTGTTCGGCCTCCGGCGCGGTGTCGTCCAGATCCGGCGCCGTGCCGGTGACGTGGGTGATGCCGCGACGATGGGCGCAGAGCGGTCCGGCCCGCAGGGCGCTGAAGTCGACCACGGGGAGGCACGCCACCGATCTGGGTTACGGGCGCTGCGGCCAGGCCGCGATGCCGCAGGGGCGGGTCGTCGGGGCGGGCGCAGGAGAGGGCGCCCCGGTCGTCCGCCGGGGGCAGCAGCCGGCACGCGCCGCCCGCGGACACCGGACCGTGCCGACGGTGACCGGTGAACGCGGTGCGCGGCGTCCCGCGTCGCGACGGGCGTTCCCCGATCATGGCGAAGCCGGCCTCGGCGGTCGTGTTACCCCGTCGAAACGAAGCCCACGTAAGTTGCGTGGCTCGCAACCTAGTGCGTATAGCGCTACCGGTATTAGCATGCCTCGCGTATCTACGGCGCGAGCGAGACGAGGCACCATGGCTCCCCTGCAATACGACTTCGTCATCGTCGGCGGCGGTTCGGCCGGCAGCGCACTGGCGAACAGGCTCTCCGCGGACCCGGCCAACCGGGTCCTGGTGCTGGAGGCCGGCCGGTCCGACTACCCGTGGGACGTCTTCATCCACATGCCCGCGGCGCTGACCTACCCGATCGGCAGCCGGTTCTACGACTGGAAGTACGAGTCCGAGCCCGAGCCGCACATGGGCGGCCGCCGCATCTACCACGCCCGCGGCAAGGTACTGGGCGGTTCCAGCAGCATCAACGGCATGATCTTCCAGCGCGGCAACCCCATGGACTACGAGCGCTGGGCCGCCGACCCCGGCATGGAGAACTGGGACTACGCGCACTGTCTGCCCTACTTCAAGCGCATGGAGAACTGTCTGGCGGCCGACCCGGACGACGAGTTCCGCGGCCACGACGGACCCCTCGTCCTGGAACGCGGCCCGGCGACCAACCCCCTGTTCACCGCCTTCCAGAAGGCCACCGAGGAGGCGGGTTACGCCCCCACGGACGACGTCAACGGCTACCGGCAGGAGGGCTTCGCCAAGTTCGACCGCAACGTCCACCGCGGACGCCGGCTGTCGGCCTCGAAGGCATACCTCAAGCCCGTCATGAAGCGCCCCAACCTCACCGTGCGGACCCGGGCCCTGGTGACCCGCGTCCTGTTCGAGGGCAAGCGTGCCGTCGGCGTCGAGTACCAGCGCGGCCGGGGCGCCCTCCAGCAGGTCCGCGCGCGGGAGGTCATCCTGTGCGGCGGCGCGATCAACTCGCCGCAGCTGCTCCAGCTCTCCGGCGTGGGCAACGCGGCGGAGCTGAGCGCCCTCGGCATCGACGTCGTGCACGACCTGCCGGGCGTCGGCGAGAACATGCAGGACCACCTGGAGGTCTACGTCCAGTACGCCTGCAAGCAGCCCGTCTCCATGCAGCCGTACATGGCGAAGTGGCGCGCCCCCTTCATCGGCCTGCAGTGGCTGTTCCGGAAGGGGCCGGCCGCCACCAACCACTTCGAGGCCGGCGGCTTCGCGCGCAGCAACGAGGACGTCGACTACCCCAACCTGATGTTCCACTTCCTGCCGGTCGCGGTCCGCTACGACGGCTCCTCGCCCGCCGGCGGCCACGGCTACCAGGTGCACGTCGGGCCCATGTACTCCGACGCCATCGGCTCGGTGAAGATCAAGAGCCGGGATCCGCGCGAGCACCCGGCCCTGCGCTTCAACTACCTCTCCACCGAGCAGGACCGCCGCGAGTGGGTCGAGGCGATCCGCGTCGCCCGCAGGCTCCTCAACCAGCCCGCCCTCGCCCCCTACAACGGCGGTGAGATCTCGCCCGGACCGAAGGTGGAGACGGACGAGGAGATCCTCGCCTGGGTCGCCGAGGAGGGCGAGACGGCCCTGCACCCGTCCTGCACCTGCAAGATGGGCACCGACGAGATGGCCGTCGTCGACCCGGCCAGCATGCGGGTCCACGGAGTGGAGGGGCTGCGGGTCGTGGACGCCTCCGTCATGCCCTACGTCACCAACGGCAACATCTACGCGCCGGTGATGATGGTCGCCGAGAAGGCCGCCGACCTCATCCTCGGCAAGGAGCCCCTGGCGCCGTCGAAGGCCGCGTACTACCGCCACCGCGACGCCCAGAAGCAGGCGGGGTAGACCTTGACCGCCCAGGGGATACGGACGCTGCTCGGCAGCGTCCGCTACGAGGTGCTGCCCGCGAGGTCGACCGAGGAGAAGGTCCTCGCCCATGTCCCGCGCGACGTCGTCGTCACCGTGACGGCGTCGCCGGTCAAGGGCCTGGAACCGACCCTCGACCTCACCGCCCGCCTCGCCGCGCACGGCTACCGCGTCGTCCCGCACGTCCCGGCACGGCTGCTGCGGGACGAGGTGCACCTGAAGGAGGTCGCGGACCGGCTGCGCGAGGCGGGGGTGGACGACGTCTTCGTCCCGGCGGGCGACGCGGACCCGCCGGCCGGGGGCTACGACGGCGCCCTGCCGGTGCTGCGGGCGCTGAGCGAGCTGGGCCGCCCCTTCCCCCACGTCGGCATCACGGGCTATCCCGAGAGCCACCCCCTCATCCACGACGACATCACCATCCAGTCGATGTGGGACAAGCGGGAGCACGCCACGTACATCGTGAGCAACCTGTGCTTCGACCCGCGGACGCTCGGGGAGTGGATCGCCCGTATACGGCGCCGGGACGTCACCCTGCCGGTGTACGTGGGCGTCGCCGGTCCCGTCCAGCGGGCGAAGCTGCTGGCGATGGCCACGAAGATCGGTGTGGGGGAGTCGACGCGCTTCCTGACGAAGCACGCGTCCTGGTTCCTGCGCCTCGCCGCCCCCGGGGGCCACTCGCCCCAGAGGCTGCTGGAACGCTGCGAGGACGCCCTGACCACGCCGTCGGCGGGCGTGGCCGGCCTGCACCTGTTCACCTTCAACCAGATCGCCGAGACGGAGGCCTGGCGCCGGGCCCTGCTGGAGCGCGACGGCGACTGATCCCCGTATACGAAGAGGGGCGGGCCGTGTTCTGCGGCCCGCCCCTCGGTCCCGTCCCGCTCAGCGGAAGACCACCGTGCGGTTGCCGTCCACCATCACCCGGCTCTCGCTGTGCCACTTCACCGCGTGGGCAAGCACCTGCGCCTCCACGTCCCGGCCGACCGTGACCAGCTCACCCGGGTCGAGGGAGTGGTCCACCCGGACCACGTCCTGCTCGATGATCTGACCCTCGTCCAGGTCCGGCGTCACGTAGTGCGCCGTCGCCCCGACGAGCTTCACTCCGCGCTCGTAGGCCTGCTCGTAGGGGCGCGCGCCCTTGAAGCTGGGGAGGAAGGAGTGGTGGATGTTGATCGCGCGGCCCTCGAGCTGCTTGCACAGGTCGTCCGAGAGGATCTGCATGTAGCGGGCCAGGACCACCAGGTCGACGTCCAGCTCGCGAACCAGCTCCAGCAGCCGTGCCTCGGCCTCGGGCTTGGTGTCCCGGGTGACCGGGACATGGTGGAAGGGGACGCCGTAGGTCTCCGCGAGGCTCTCGAAGTCCCGGTGGTTGGAGACGATCGCCGGGATCTCGATGTTGAGGGCGCCGGTGCGCTTGCGGAAGAGGAGGTCGTTCAGGCAGTGCCCGAACTTGGACACCATGATCAGTGTCCGGGTCGGGGTGGCCGCGTCGCGGAGGGTCCAGGAGATGTGGTGTGCTTCGGCGACGGGTCCGAAGCGGTAACGCAGATGTTCCAGACCGACGCTCGGATCGGAAACATCGAAGTGGACCCTCATGAAGAAACGGCCCTGGAGCCGGTCGTCGAACTGCTGGCTCTCGAGGATGTTGCCGGAGTTCCTGACCAGGAACCCGCTCACGGCATGGACCAGGCCCGCGCTGTCGGGACACGAGAGGGTGAGGACGTACTCACGGCCGGGCTGGGGGCGAGGGGACATATGCGGCCTCCGCTGGTGCGTATTGCACAACTTGGTGAGCGATACGCAACATGGTCCAAGCGGAAGGGGCCCTCGGTCAAGAGAGAAGGGACGGTCGGCCCCTTGCTGAATCGTCATCCGCCAACCTCTTGACGTATGTCTTCACATTCGCCAGGGTGTTCCACCACAAGCAATTGGATGCACGATGCGCAACGCATTTCGGTTGAAGGGCTGGGCGCGTGGCAGACCTGTATGTGGACGGTGAATGGCGGGAGCCGGTGGCCGGCGGCCGCCGCGAGATCCGCTGTCCCGCCGACGGCACCCTCGCCGCGACCGTCTCCGAGGGGACGCGTGCCGACACCGAGGCGGCGATCGCGGCGGCCCGCCGGGCCTTCGACGAGGGGCCCTGGCCCCGCACCCCCGAGCGTGAACGCGGCGCCCTGTTGCTGCGCACCGCCGACATCATCGAGCGCGACGCCAAGGACTTCGCCCGCGCCGAGTCGCTGGACACCGGCAAGCGGCTGGTGGAGAGCGAGTACGACATCGCCGACGTCGTCTCCTGCTTCCGGTACTACGGCGGGGTCGCCGGCACCGACGCCGGCCGTGTGGTCGACACCGGCCGCGACGACGCCGTCAGCCGCGTGACCTACGAACCCGTCGGGGTGTGCGGGCTGATCACCCCCTGGAACTACCCCCTGCTGCAGGCCAGCTGGAAGGTCGCACCGGCGCTCCTGGCGGGCAACACGATCATCCTCAAGCCCAGTGAGCTCACCCCCTCCACCTCGATCCTGCTGATGAAGGCGCTCGAGGAGGCCGGCCTCCCGGCCGGTGCCGCCAACCTGGTCCTGGGCGCGGGTCCCGAGGCGGGCGCACCCCTGTCCGAACACCCGGACGTCGACCTGGTCTCCTTCACCGGCGGCCTGAACACCGGCCGGCACATCATGGCCACCGCCGCCGCGACGGTGAAGAAGGTCGCGCTGGAGCTCGGCGGCAAGAACCCGAACGTCGTCTTCGCCGACGCCGACTTCGAGACCGCCGTCGACTTCGCCCTCACCGCCGTCTTCCTGCACTCCGGGCAGGTCTGCTCGGCCGGCGCCCGGCTGATCGTCGAGGACTCGCTGCACGATCGCTTCGTCGACGAGGTCGTCCGCCGCGCACGGCTCATCCGCCTCGGCGGCCCCTTCGACCCCGACGCCGAGACCGGCGCGCTGATCTCCGCGCAGCATCTGGAGAAGGTCGAGGCGTACGTCGCCGCGGGCCTCGCGGAGGGCGCCGTACTGCGCTGCGGCGGCCGCCGGCCCGAGGACCCGGCCCTCGTGAACGGGCACTACTATCCGCCGACCGTCCTCGACGAGTGCACCCAGGCGATGCGTGTGGTGCACGAGGAGTCCTTCGGGCCCGTGCTGACCGTCGAGCGCTTCACCGACGAGGACGACGCCGTCCGCATCGCCAACGACACCGAGTACGGACTGGCCGGCGCCGTCTGGACACAGGACGCCGGCAAGGCCCAGCGGGTCGCCCGGCGGCTGCGTCACGGCACGGTGTGGATCAACGACTACCACCCCTATGTGCCGCAGGCGGAATGGGGTGGCTTCGGGCACTCCGGCACAGGCCGGGAGCTGGGACCGACCGGCCTGAACGAGTACCGAGAGCCCAAGCACGTCTGGCAGAACATCCAACCCCGGCCGCAGCGCTGGTTTAGCGGCTGAACGCCGAAAAGAGGTCGAACGTGACCCCCACACAGACCGAGGTGCCGCAGCGGCGCGGTACACCCAGGGACTCGGACGGCACGCCGGTCATATCCGTGCGCAGGCTGTGGAAGGTGTTCGGGCCGAAGGCCGAGAAGGTGCCGGACTCCGAGGAGCTGTGCGGCCTCAGCCGCCGCGAGCTCATGGACCGTACCGGCTGCACCGCGGCCGTGCGCGACATCGGCTTCGACGTGGCGCCGGGCGAGGTGTTCGTCGTCATGGGCCTGTCCGGCTCCGGCAAGTCCACGCTGGTGCGATGTCTGACCCGGCTGATCGAACCGACCGCCGGCGAGATCGTCTTCGAGGGCCAGGACATCCGCGACGCGGACCCGGCGCGCCTGCGCGACCTGCGCCGCCGCAAGTTCTCCATGGTCTTCCAGCACTTCGGGCTGCTGCCCCACCGCCGGGTCGTCGACAACGTGGCCTTCGGCCTGGAGATCCGCGGCACCAGCAAGTCGGAGCGCACCAAGCGGGCCCTGGAGGTCGTGGAGCTGGTGGGCCTGTCCGGGTACGAGAACTCCTACCCCGACCAGCTCTCCGGCGGTATGCAGCAGCGCGTCGGCCTGGCCCGCGCGCTGGCGGGCGATCCGGACGTCCTCTTCTTCGACGAGCCGTTCTCCGCCCTCGACCCGCTGATCCGCCGTGACATGCAGAACGAGGTCATCCGGCTGCACCACGAGGTCGGCAAGACCATGGTGTTCATCACCCACGACCTCTCCGAGGCGCTCAAGCTGGGCGACCGCATCCTGATCATGCGCGACGGCAAGATGGTCCAGTGCGGTACGGGCGACGAACTCGTGGGCGCTCCCGCCGACGACTACGTGCGCGAGTTCGTCAAGGACGTGCCGCGCGGTGACGTCCTGACCCTGCGCTGGATCATGCGGCCCCTGGCGGACGGAGATCCGCTGGACGGACCCGAACTGGGCCCGGACGTCGTGGTGCGGGAAGCCACCCGGGCCGTCCTCGCGGCCGACAAGCCGGTCAAGGTCGTCGAGAACGGCAAGCTGCTCGGCATCGTCGGCGACGAGGAGATCCTGTCGGTGGTCGCCGGGCAGGAAGGCGACAGGACATGACCGTCGCCCTGGAACAACCGGAGCAGACCGAGGCCGCCGCGCCGGTCGCCGCGGCCAAGGAACCGCGCAGGGTCAGCCGGCCCCTGGTGATCGGCGCGATCCTCGTCGTCTGGCTGGTGCTCTTCGCCGTACTGCGCGGAAAGCAGACCCTGTCGCTGGCCGCGGCGGACCTCACCTCGCTGCACCGCTGGATCAACGACCTCAACGACTCCGTCGGCGCCAACCGCAACTCCAACCCGCTCTTCCTGTACTTCTTCAACGAGATCCGGCTGGTCATCGACAACCTGGTGACCTTCGTCCAGCACCTGATCTCCCAGCCGTCCGGCTCCCGTCCGGTCCCGCAGATCGGCTGGCTCGGCGTCGTGGGCCTCGCGGGCTACGTCTCCTGGGCCGTCGGCAACTGGCGGGTCGCGCTGCTGGCCGTGGCCGGGTTCACCTTCTTCGGGCTGCAGGGCCTGTGGCAGGAGAGCATGGACACGCTGGCGCTCACGGTGTCCGCGGTCCTGGTCGCGCTGCTGTTCGCGATCCCGCTCGGCGTGTGGGCGGGACTGTCCGACCGGTTCAACCGGATCATCACGCCCTTCCTCGACTTCATGCAGACGATGCCCACGTTCGTCTATCTGGCGCCGCTGACCCTGGTCTTCCTCATCGGCGGTGCCTCCGCGACGATCGCCACGGTCATCTACGCGGCCCCGCCGGCGATCCGCATCACCGCGCACGCCATCCGCAACGTGCCGCACACCACGGTCGAGGCGGCCGACTCGCTGGGGGCCACCCGGCGCCAGACGCTGCTGAAGGTGCTGCTGCCGATGTCCAAGCGGACCGTCGTGATGGGCGTCAACCAGACCATCATGGCCGCCCTGGCCATGGTCACCATCGCCGCCCTGATCGACGCGCCCGGCCTCGGCAAGACCGTCGTCCAGGCGCTGCAGTCCCTCGACGTCGGTACGGCCTTCAACGCGGGCCTCGCGATCGTCGTGATGGCCATCGTGCTGGACCGGGTCACCACGGCGGCCAGCGCCCGTGAGGAGCAGGCCCGGCGCTCGAAGAACCACTTCCTGAAGTGGCGCCGCCCGCTGCTGGGCGCCGGCGCGGCGATCGCCGCCGTCCTGGCCTACCTCTCGCACACCTATGTGTGGGCGGCCGACTTCCCCGGCGACGGCACGATCGGCAGCCACATAGCGAGCGCCGCCGACACCGCGACCACCTGGGCGCAGGACCATCTGTCGGGCCTGACCAACGCCGTCCGGGACGTCATCACCAACGGCCTGCTCAACCCCTTCCAGTCACTGCTCACCGACTCCCCGTGGTGGCTGGTCGCAGCGGTCCTGGTCGCGCTGGCCGTGGTGCTGGGCGGCTGGCGCGCGGCGGTCACCACGGCCGTGTGCGTGGGCCTGCTGGTGGGCACCGGCGTGTGGTCGGACGGCATGACCACCCTGGCCTCCACGCTGGTCGCCACCGTGCTGGTGATGGTCCTCGGTGTCGTCTTCGGCGTGTGGATGGGCCGCAGCATGCTGGTGGACCGGCTGATCCGGCCCACGCTCGACGCGGCCCAGGTCATGCCGCCGTTCGTCTACCTCGTGCCGTTCCTGGCGCTGTTCGGCGCGACGCGCTTCACCGCCATCGTCGCGGCGATCGTCTACGCGGCACCGGTCGCCATGAAGATCATCGCGGACGGGATCCGGGCCGTGCCCGAGACCACCGTGGAGGCGGCCATGTCCGCCGGGTGCAACACCTGGCAGATCATCACCAAGGTTCAACTGCCGATGTCACGCAGTGCCCTGACGCTCGCGACCAACCAGGGCCTGATCTACGTGCTGTCGATGGTTGTTGTGGGCGGCCTGGTAGGAGCGGGCGCCCTCGGCTACGACGTCGTGGCCGGCTTCTCGCAGGGAGAGCTGTACGGCAAGGGGCTGGCGGCAGGACTCGCCATCGTACTGCTCGGAGTCATGTTCGACCGGATCACTCAGGCAGCGGCGCGACGCGCGAGCGCTTAAGGAGCAGGACACCATGGCAAGACACTGGAGAGCCGGCGCGGCCGGCCTGGCCGTCCTCGGCCTCACCCTCACCGCGTGCGGCGGGGCGAAGGTCGGCGACACCTCCTCGGGCGCAGGCGCGGGCAGCTCCGGCAAGTGCGGCACCTTCAACCTCGCGGTCAACCCCTGGGTGGGCTACGAGGCGGACGCGGCGGTCGTCGCGTACGTCGCCCAGCACAACCTCGGCTGCACGGTCACCAAGAAGGACCTCAAGGAGCAGATCGCCTGGCAGGGCTTCGGGACCGGCGAGGTCGACGCCGTCCTGGAGAACTGGGGCCACGACGACCTGAAGAAGAAGTACATCACCGGGCAGAAGACCGCCGTGGAGGCCGGCCAGACCGGCAACAAGGGCATCATCGGCTGGTACGTGCCGCCGTGGCTGGCCAAGGCGCACCCCGACATCCTCGACTGGAACAACCTCAACAAGTACGCGTCGAAGTTCCAGACCTCGGAGTCGGGCGGCAAGGGCCAGCTCCTGGACGGCGACCCGTCCTACGTCACCAACGACGCGGCCCTGGTGACGAACCTGAAGCTGAACTTCAAGGTGGTGTACGCGGGCAGTGAGACCGCGCTCATCCAGTCCTTCCGGGACGCCGAGAAGAACAAGAAGTGGGTCATCGGCTACTTCTACGAGCCGCAGTGGTTCCTGTCCGAGGTCCCGCTGAAGAAGGTCTCGCTGCCGAAGTACACGACCGGGTGCGACGCCGTCGCCTCGAAGGTCGCCTGCGACTACCCCGTGTACGACCTCGACAAGATCGTCAGCGCGAAGTTCGCCAAGTCGGGCAGCCCGGCCTACAACCTGGTGAAGAACTTCAACTGGACGAACGACGACCAGAACCAGGTCGCCAAGTACATCGCCCAGGACAAGATGACGGACGACGCGGCGGCCAAGAAGTGGGTCGACGCCAACAAGGACAAGGTGGACGCCTGGCTCAAGTAGCCGACTCCACAGGCCGGTCGGACATGCCCGGCGGGGGGGGGGCGGGCGGGCGCGCCCCCCCCCGGGGGGTTGGGGTGTTCGGGGGGCGTGGGGCCCCCGGTACCCACGGACCGGGCCCCCG
>NZ_JBIWPO010000024.1:93569-128243 GCF_044768275.1 Streptomyces sp. NPDC101152
CGCCTGGCTAATGTCGCGGACTCCTCTGGCGGTCGGCTTCGGCCGGGGGGGGGGGGCCCGCCCGCGCCCCCCCCCCGCCGGGCATTGCCGTGTTCCGTGCGTGTTCCGAGCCGTTTTCCGACGTCACGGACCCCTTGACACCCCCTCCTCGCGACAGGCACGCTGAGTTGCGCAACCTGAATCGTGTTGCGTAGGCAGCAACTGACCGGTTTGAATTCGGAGGTGCGGCGATGGCGGGACCCCGAGTGGTGATCATCGGAGCGGGCGTCGTGGGAGCGGCCCTCGCGGACGAGATCTCCGCGCGAGGCTGGACCGAAGTGACCGTGGTCGACCAGGGCCCCCTCCCCGCCACCGGGGGATCCTCGTCGCACGCCCCGGGCCTGGTCTTCCAGACGAACTCCTCCAAGACCATGACCGAGCTGGCCCGCTACACCGTCGAGAAGTTCTGCTCCCTCGACGTCGACGGCAAGCCCTGCTTCCTGCAGGTCGGCGGCCTCGAAGTGGCCACCACCCCCGAGCGCCTCACGGAACTGCGCCGGCGCCACGGCTGGATCACCGCCTGGGGCATCGAGGCCCGGCTGCTGACCGCCGACGAGTGCGTCGAGCAGCACCCCCTGGTCAACCGCGACCGGGTCCTCGGCGGCCTTCTGGTCCCCACCGACGGCCTGGCCAAGGCCGTCCTCGCCGTCGAGGCCCAGATCCGCCGGGCCACCGAGCGCGGGGTGACGTTCCTGCCCCGCCACGAGGTCCTGGACGTCCTTCAGGCCGGCGGCGAGGTCACCGGCGTCCGCACCGACCAGGGCGACCTCGAAGCCGACATCGTCGTGTGCTGCGCCGGCATCTGGGGCCCGAAGATCGCCCGCATGGCCGGGATGAACCTCCCCCTCACCCCGCTCGCCCACCAGCTCGCCTGGACCGGCCCCGTCCCCGCCCTCGCCGGCCAGACCGAGGAGGCGGTCCGCCCGATCCTGCGCCACCAGGACACCGACCTCTACTACCGCGACCGCTTCGACGGCATCGGCATCGGCTACTACGGCCACCGCCCCATGCCGATCTCCGCGGACGACATCCTCTCCGTCGACGCGGCCGACCAGATGCCCTCGGTCCTGAAGTTCACCGAGGAGGACTTCGCGCCGGCGTGGACCGAGACCCAGTCCCTGCTCCCCGCCACGCAGGACGCGAAGATCGAGGAGGGCATCAACGGCCTCTTCTCCTTCACCACCGACAACTTCCCGCTGCTCGGCGAGTCCCCGGACGTCAAGGGCTTCTGGGTCGCCGAGGCCGTCTGGGTCACCCACTCCGCGGGCGTGGGCCGGGCGATGGCCGAGTGGCTGGTCGACGGCCACTGCTCGTCCTTCGACCTGCACGAGTGCGACGTCAACCGCTTCGAGCCGCACCAGCTGACCCCCGAGTACGTCCTGGCCCGCGACTGCCAGAACTTCGTCGAGGTCTACGACATCCTCCACCCGCTCCAGCCGTCCGGTAAGCCGCGCCCGATCCGCAAGAGCCCCTTCTACGCCCGCCAGCAGGAGCACGGCGCCTTCTTCCTGGAGGCGAACGGCTGGGAGCGCCCGCAGTGGTACGAGGCCAACGCGAGCCTCGTGGAAGGCCGTTCGATCCCCACGCCCAACGACTGGGCGGCACGGTACTGGTCGCCCATCGTCGGCGCCGAGGCTCAGGTCACCCGCGAGACGGTAGCGCTGTACGACATGACGGCCCTCAAGCGCCTCGAGGTCAGCGGCCCCGGTGCGGCCGACTTCCTGGAGCGGCTGGTCACCGGCAAGGTCGCCAAGTCCGTCGGCTCGGTGACGTACACGCTGCTGCTCGACCACGACGGCGGCATCCGCAGCGACGTCACCGTGGCGAGGCTGGCCCGCGACCTCTTCCAGGTCGGCGCCAACGGCAACCTCGACCTCGACTGGTTCGGCCGCCACCTGCCCGCCGACGGCACCGTCCAGGTCCGCGACATCACGCCGGGCACCTGCTGCATCGGCCTGTGGGGACCGCTGGCCCGCAAGGTCCTCCAGCCCCTGACCGACGACGACTTCTCCAATGACGGCCTGAAGTACTTCCGCGCCAAGCGCGCCCACATCGGCTCCGTGCCGGTCACGGCGATGCGCCTGTCGTACGTCGGGGAGCTGGGCTGGGAGCTGTACACGACTGCCGACCTCGGCGAGAAGCTCTGGGACACGCTGTGGGCGGCCGCCGAACCGCTCGGCGGCATCATCGCCGGCCGCGGCGCCTTCAACAGCCTCCGCCTGGAGAAGGGCTACCGCTCCTTCGGCACCGACATGACCTACGAGCACGACCCCTACGAGGCCGGCGTCGGCTTCGCCGTCAAGCTCGACAAGGACGACTTCGTCGGCAAGTCGGCGCTGCTGCTCCGCAAGGAGAACGTGGGGCGCCGGCTGACCTGCCTCACGATCGACGACCCGCGGTCGGTCGTCCTCGGCAAGGAGCCGGTGTTCGACGGGGGGCGGGCCGTGGGGTACGTCACGAGTGCGGCGTACGGCTACACGATCGGCAAGGGGATCGCGTACGCGTGGTTGCCGACGGAGGTGGCTTCGCCGGGGACGGTGTTGCAGATCGGGTATTTCGATCAGCAGGTCGAGGCGGTTGTCGCCGAGGAGCCGTTGTTCGATCCGACGATGTCGCGGCTCCGTGGGTGACCGTTCTTAGTGCCGCGATTGGTTGTCGATCGGCTGCGGGTGCGTCGTGGCTGGTCGCGCCCCGCGGCGAAGCCGCTGATCAACACAGCCCCGCGCCCCTCTGGGGCGCTCGACTCCCGCCCGGGAAGGAGTACCGTCGGTGAGCGCACAAGTGCTTGACGGCAAGGTCACTGCTGGGGAGATCCGGCGTGAACTCGCCGAGCGCGTGGCCAAGTTGACGGCCGCTGGCGGGCCTCCGCCCGGGCTTGGGACCGTTCTCGTCGGTGACGACCCGGGAAGTCACGCCTACGTGGCCGGTAAGCACCGGGACTGTGCTCAGGTCGGGATCGCCTCCATTCGGCGGGATCTGCCTGCCGACGCCACCCAGCGGCAGGTCGAGGACGTCGTCGACGAGCTCAATGCCGATCCAACCTGTACCGGGTACATCGTGCAGCTTCCGCTGCCCGGGCACCTGGACGCCAACGCCGTACTCGCCCGCATGGACCCGGCCAAGGACGCCGACGGGCTGCACCCCGTCAACCTCGGGCGGCTCGTGCTGGGGACCGAGGCGCCGTTGCCGTGTACGCCGCGTGGGATTGTCGAGCTGCTGCGTCGGTACGAGGTGCCGATCGCCGGGGCGCGCGTGTGTGTGATCGGGCGCGGCATCACCGTCGGTCGGCCGATCGGACTGCTCCTGACCCGCCGCTCCGAGAACGCCACCGTCACGCTGTGCCACACCGGCACAAAGGGGCTGGCCTGGCACGTCCGCGAGGCCGACATCGTCATCGCCGCCGCCGGCTCGCCCGGCCTGATCACCAAGGACATGCTGCGCCCCGGCGCGGCCGTCCTGGACGTCGGCATCACCCGTACCGAGCAAGGGCTGGTGGGCGACGTCCACCCGGAGGCCGCCGCGGTCGCCGGATGGATCGCGCCGATGCCCGGGGGCGTGGGCCCCATGACCCGGGCGATGTTGCTCGCCAACGTCGTCGAGGCCGCCGAGAGGAACGCGAACGCCGTATGAACGCGCTGAACACCCCCCTGGCGGAGCTGGACCCCGAGGTCCACGCCGCCCTCCGGGCCGAGCTGCACCGCCAGCAGTCCACCCTCGAGATGATCGCCTCCGAGAACTTCGCGCCGACCGCCGTGATGGAGGCCCAGGGCTCGGTGGCGACCAACAAGTACGCCGAGGGCTACCCCGGCCGCCGCTACTACGGCGGCTGCGAACATGTCGACGTCACCGAGCGGTTGGCGATCGAGAGGATCAAGTCCCTCTTCGGGGCCGGGTTCGCCAACGTCCAGCCGCACTCCGGCGCCCAGGCCAACACCGCTGTCTTCTTCGCCCTGTTGCAGCCCGGCGACACCATCCTCGGGCTCGACCTCGCGCACGGCGGCCACCTCACCCACGGCATGCGCATCAACTACAGCGGCAAGATGCTGAACGTCGTGCCCTACCACGTCGCCGAGGCCGACAACCTGGTCGACATGGACGAGGTCGAGCGCCTCGCCAAGGAACACCGCCCCAAGATGATCATCGCGGGCTGGTCGGCGTACCCGAGGCAACTGGACTTCGCGGTCTTCCGCCGGATCGCCGACGAGGTGGGCGCCCTGCTGATGGTCGACATGGCGCACTTCGCGGGGCTGGTCGCGGCGGGACTGCATCCCAGTCCCGTACCGCACGCGCACGTGACGACCACGACCACGCACAAGACGCTGGGCGGCCCGCGCGGCGGAGTGATCCTCACCAACGACGCCGACCTCGCCAAGAAGATCAACTCGGCGGTGTTCCCCGGTATGCAGGGCGGCCCGCTCGAGCACGTCATCGCGGCGAAGGCGGTCTCCTTCAAGGTCGCCGCGTCCCCGGAGTTCGCGGAGCGGCAGGCCAGGACGCTGGCGGGGGCCCGCATCCTGGCCGAGCGCCTGACACAACCGGACGCGACGGCCGCCGGCGTGAAGGTGCTGACCGGGGGCACCGACGTCCACCTGGTCCTCGTCGACCTGCGTGAATCCCCGCTCGACGGCCGCCAGGCCGAGGACCTGCTCCACGAGATCGGCATCACCGTCAACCGCAACGCCGTCCCCTTCGACCCGCGCCCGCCCATGGTCACCTCGGGCCTGCGCATCGGCACCCCGGCGCTGGCCACGCGCGGCTTCACCGAGGACGACTTCGCCGAGGTCGCCGACGTGATCGCCCGCGCCCTCCAGCCGGAGCCGGACCTGGCCGCCCTGCGCGCCCGCACCGAGGCACTGGCCGCCAGGCACCCGCTCTACCCGCACCTTTCCGGCCCCTCAGGAGACGCCCGATGAGCCCCCGCACCCCCGGCGCCGAGCTCCCCGAACACCCCGACTGGCTGTGGCGCACACCCGAGCCGAAGCGCTCGTACGACGTCGTCATCGTCGGCGGCGGCGGACACGGCCTGGCCACCGCCCACTACCTGGCGAAGAACCACGGCATCACCAACGTGGCCGTGCTGGAGAAGGGCTGGCTGGCGGGCGGCAACATGGCCCGCAACACCACGATCATCCGCTCCAACTACCTGTGGGACGAGAGCGCCGGCATCTACGAGCACGCCCTCAAGCTCTGGGAGGGCCTGGCCGAGGAGCTGGACTACCCGATCCTCTTCTCCCAGCGCGGCGTGCTCAACCTGGCCCACAGCCTCCAGGACGTCCGCGACAGCGTGCGCCGCGTGGAGGCCAACCGCCTCAACGGCGTCGACGCGGAGTGGCTGGACGCGGACGGCGTCAAGGAGGTCTGCCCGATCGTCAACACGTCACCCGACGTGCGCTATCCGGTCCTCGGCGGCACCTACCAGCCGCGGGCCGGCATCGCCAAGCACGACCACGTGGCGTGGGGCCTGGCCCGCTCGGCGGACGCAGCCGGAATCGACATCATCCAGAACTGCGAGGTGACCGGCCTGGACGTGGTGGGCGGCCGGGTAGTGGGCGTCCAGACCAGCCTCGGCCCGATCGCGGCCGGAAAGGTGGCGCTCTGCTCGGCGGGCCACACCTCCGTCCTCGCCGCCATGGCGGGCATCGAACTCCCGCTCCAGAGCCACCCGTTGCAGGCCCTGGTGTCCGAACTGCTGGAGCCGGTGCACCCCACCGTCGTCATGTCCAACGCGGTCCATGTGTACGTCAGCCAGGCCCACAAGGGCGAGTTGGTGATGGGTGCGGGCATCGACGCGTACAACTCCTACACGCAGCGCGGCGCGTTCCACATCATCGAGGAGCAGATGTCGGCGGCCCTGGAGCTCTTCCCGGTCTTCGCCCGCGCCCACGTCCTGCGTACCTGGGGCGGCATCGTCGACGTCAGCCCCGACGCCTCACCCATCGTGGGCCTCACCCCCGTCGACAACCTCTACCTCAACTGCGGCTGGGGCACGGGCGGCTTCAAGGCGACCCCCGGCGTCGGCTGGGTCTACGCCCACACCATCGCCCACGACACGCCCCACCCGCTCAACGCCCCCTTCTCGCTCGACCGTTTCATCACCGGCGCGCTCGTCGACGAGCACGGCGCGGCCGCGGTGGCCCACTAGGGATCCTCAAGGGAGCCGAACGACATGCTGCTCATCCCCTGCCCGTGGTGCGGACCGCGCGACGAGGCCGAGTTCCACTACGGCGGCCAGGCCCACGTGCCGTACCCGGAGAACCCGGCCTCACTCACCGACGAGGAGTGGGCCAAGTACCTCTTCTTCCGCGCGAACCCCAAGGGCCCCTTCGCGGAACGCTGGACCCACTCCGCAGGCTGCCGCCGCTGGTTCAACGCGGTACGCGACACGTCGACGAACGAGATCCTGGCTGTATATCGGGCGGGGGAGCAACGACCGGAGACGGTCGAGCCACGCCCCCTGACTTCCCAGCCAGGTCCGGTTCCTTCCCAGCCGGGGCCGGCTGTTCCAGCCCGTCTGGGGGCGGAGCCCCCAGCACGCACCGGCACCCGGCAGATCACCTTCACCTTCGACGGTACGGAGTACCACGGCCGTGAGGGAGACACCCTAGCCGCCGCCCTGCTCGCCAACGGCGTCATCGCGGCAGCGACCAGCATCAAACTGGGCCGCCCCCGAGGCATCTTCTCCGCCGGCGTCGAAGAACCCAGCGCCGTCGTCCAGATCGAGAAGCCCTTCCCCGAGCCGATGCTCCCCGCCACGACCATCGAGCTCTACGACGGCCTGGTGGCGACCAGCCTCCCCGGCCAGGGCCGCCTCGCCACCACCCCGGACCCGGCCCGCTACGACGCCGTGCACACCCACTGCGACCTGCTGGTCGTCGGCGCCGGCCCGGCCGGCCTCGCAGCCGCCGCAGCCGCCGCGCGCACCGGCGCCCGCGTCATCGTCGCCGACGACCGCCCCGAACCCGGAGGCAGTCTCCTCGGCACCGGTGAACTCCTCGACTGGGTCGCGGAAACCGCGGCGCTCCTCGACGCCGCCCCCGACGTCCGGATCCTGCGCCGCACCACCGTCTTCGGCTACTACGACGACAACCACCTGCTGGCCGTCGAACGCCGCACCAACCACCTCGGCGCCGACGCCCCGCCGCACGTCTCCCGCGAACGCGTCCACCGCATCCGCGCCCGCCGCGTCGTCCTCGCCACCGGCGCCCACGAACGCTCCCTCGCCTTCGCCGACAACGACCGCCCCGGCGTGATGCTGGCCGCCTCGGCCCGTACGTACGTCAACCGGTACGGCGTCCTGCCCGGCCGGCACGCGGTCGTGTTCACCACCAACGACAGTGCGTACGCGGCGGCGCTGGACCTGCACCGGGCCGGCGTGGACGTCACCGCGATCGTCGACACGCGTCCCGAGCCGGGGGAGTGGGCTGAGCTTGCCCGCACGGCCGGTATCGAGGTGCTGCCCGGCCACGCGGTGACCGGCACGGAGGGCGAGGCGCGCCTGTCGGCGGTGACCGTCGCGCCGTACGGACAGACCACGGCGCAGCGGGAGTTCGCCGCCGATCTGCTGCTTGTCTCCGGTGGCTGGAACCCCGTGGCGCACCTCTTCAGCCAGGCGGGCGGCAAGCTCAGGTACGACGAAGGCCTCGGCACGTTCGTCCCGGACTCCTGCCGTCAGGCCGTCGAGGTCGCGGGCAGCGCGAGTGGTGTCCTCGACCTGGCCGGTGTCCTCGCCCAGGGCGCGGCCGCCGGCGCCCGCGCGGTCGAGGCCGAGGGGTACACCCCCGAGACGCCCCGCCTGCCGCGGGTGCCCGCACAGCCACGGCCGACGCCGCCCATGCAGGTCTTCACCGTCCCGGGCCGTGAAGGCGCCCCCCGCTTCGTCGACCTCCAACGGGACGTCACCGTCGAGGACTTGGTGCGTGCCACGGGCGCGGGCATGCGCTCGGTCGAGCACACCAAGCGCTACACCACCGCCGGAACGGCGAACGACCAGGGCAAGACCTCCGGAGTCCTGGCCAGTGGTGTGGTCGCCGAACTGCTCGGCGTGGACATCTCCGCCCTCGGCACGACCACCTTCCGTCCCCCCTACACGCCCGTCTCCTTCGCCGCCCTCGCGGGCCGCGACCGGGGCGTCCTGCACGACCCGATCCGCACAACCGCCTTGCACAACTGGCATGTTGAGCACGGTGCCCTGTTCGAGAACGTCGGCCAGTGGAAGCGTCCCTGGTACTACCCCCAGGACGGCGAGGACATGGAGACGGCCGTGCTGCGCGAGTGCGCGGCCGCCCGCGAGAGCGTCGCCTTCATGGACGCCTCCACCCTCGGCAAGATCGACGTCCAGGGCCCGGACGCGGCCGTGTTCCTGGACCGGCTCTACACCAACATGATGAGCACCCTCAAGGTCGGCATGATCCGCTACGGGGTGATGTGCCGCCTGGACGGCATGGTCTTCGACGACGGCACGGTCATCCGCCTCGCCCCGGACCGCTTCCTGGTCACCACGACCACGGGCAACGCCGCCACCGTCCTGGACTGGATGGAGGAGTGGCTGCAGACCGAGTGGCCGGAACTGCGCGTCCACTGCACCTCCGTCACCGAGCAGTGGGCCACCGTCGCCCTGGTCGGCCCGAAGTCGCGGGCGGTGCTCTGCTCGCTCGCCCCTCAACTGGCCGTCTCCAACGACGACTTCCCGTTCATGGCCTGGCGGGAGACGACCGTCGCGGGCATCGCGGCACGCGTCTGCCGGATCAGCTTCTCCGGTGAACTCGCCTACGAGATCAACGTGTCGCCCTGGGAGGCGCTCGCCCTGTGGGAGGCACTGGCCGAGGCCGGCGCACCGTACGGCATCACCCCCTACGGCACCGAGACCATGCACGTCCTGCGGGCCGAGAAGGGCTACCCGATCATCGGCCAGGACACCGACGGCACGGTCACCCCGCAGGACCTCGGCATGAGCTGGGCGGTGTCGAAGAAGAAGCCCGACTTCATCGGCAAGCGCTCCTACGCCCGCGCCGACACGGTCCGCCCCGACCGCAAGCACCTGGTCGGCTTGCTCCCGGAGGATCCGGGCACCTTCCTGCCCGAGGGCACCCACCTGGTCGCCGACAGCGTGCTCCCGGCCCCGCCGGTCCCGATGCTCGGCCACGTCACCTCCAGCTACCGCAGCGCCGCGCTGGGCCGTACCTTCGCGCTCGCCCTGGTCAAGGGCGGCCGGGAACGCATCGGTGAACGCCTCTACGCCCCCGTGGGCGACCGTCTGGTCCCGGTGACGGTCGCAAGCCCCGTCCTCTACGACCCCGAGGGAGCCCGCCGCGATGGCTGACACCACGCCCCCCGCCCCGCTCCGCAGCCCCCTGTCCTACGCCGCCGCCGCTCTGGCGGCAGCGACGCGCGCCTCCGGCGGCGCGATCCGACTGGCCGAACTCCCCTTCCTCGCCCAGGTGAACGTCCGCCTGGACGCCAAGGGGGCGGCGGCGGACGCGGTCGGACTGGCGCTGGGCCTCCAGTTGCCCCTGGAGCCCGACACCGTCGTACGAGCCGGGGAGTCGACCGTGCTGTGGCTGGGCCCGGACGAATGGCTGCTGGTCGGTCCGCCGGACACCCAGCGGGAGCTGGAGGCCCGGGTCCGCGAGGCCGCCGGTGACGAGCCGGTGTCCGTCACCGACGTCTCCGCCCAGCGCACCACCCTCCTCGTCGCCGGCCCCCGTGCCCGCGACCTACTGGCGCACGGCTGCTCCCTGGACCTCCATCCCCGGGCCTTCGCCCCGGGCCGCTGCGCCCAGACGACGCTGGCCCGCACCCAGGTCGTCCTGGTGGCCCGCGACGAACCCAGGGCCGGGTTCTGGGTACTGGTCCGCTCGTCCTTCGCCGGGTACCTCACGGACTGGCTGCTGGACGCGGCGACCGAGTACGTCCACGGCTCGGCCTGCCCGGCCTGAACCGCCACCCGGCCGGGCTCGCCCGCATGCACTAGCGTCGTCGTCATGAGCGAACCGCCCACGACCCCCGGTGAAGGCTTCCACCCGCACCTCGACCACACCTCGGCCGGGGTGCCCGCGCGCAGCCGGCTGCACCACGTCCGCGCCGACGCCCTCGACGCGGACACGGCGCAGAGCGGCGGCATGCGCCGGTTCGCCGCCGTCAGCGGAAGGACCGTCGGCTCGGAGAGACTCTGGATGGGCCAGACCCACGTCGCCCCTTCCACCGCCTCCTCCGACCACCACCACGGCGAGTCCGAGACCGCGATCCACGTGGTGAGCGGCCACCCCGAGTTCGTCTTCCTGGACGACACCGGCGAGGGCCCCGAGGAGGTACGGCTGTGCACCTCACCGGGCGACTACGTCTTCGTACCCCCGTACGTTCCGCACCGGGAGGAGAACCCCGACCCCGCCGAGGAGGCCGTGGTCGTCATCGCCCGCAGCACCCAGGAGGCGATCGTCGTGAACCTGCCCGGGCTCTACGTGGTGAGAGACGTGGAGAGCTGACCTGCCGGACCGGCAGCCTGTGACCGGCTGCGGATCACCAGCATCAGGACGCCCTCGGGGCTCGTCCACGGCCCGTGCTCCATGCCCGGATGCCGGTACGCGTACATCCCCGCGGTGAACGTCTCGTCGAGGCGCAGATCGGTCAGGGAGCCTTCGAGGATGTAGACCTCCTCGAAGTAGTCGTGGCGCACGGGACCCTGCCGGCTGGTGTCCGTACCCGGTTCGTACCGCTGGAGGGCGGTGCCGTCCCCGGTCTCGGGGTCCTCGGCGAGCACCTGTTCCCACACGCCGTCGGCTGCCCCGGGAGGTCGTCGCCAGGGGGCCGCGGGCCGGTGGAACTCGGACTGCGGTCTACTCATCGGGGATGCTCCTCATGGTGTCGACCCAGTTCAGCCCGGTTGGCCCGCCTTGTCCGAGGCCCGTCCGTGGTGGGACGCTGGTGGTATCCGCCGAGGCTACTCGGGAGGTCGCATGGGACGTGATGTGCCGGCCCTGGTGTTCACGCGGGAGGACCGCCGTCGGTACCGGGACAAGATGCACACCTGCCTCGACGTACTGGCACAGATGCTGCGCGAGTCCGGCTTCGAGAGCGAGCGGCCCCAGGTCGGGCTGGAGATCGAGCTGAACCTGGTGGACGACCAGGGCCTGCCCGCCATGCGCAACACCGAGGTGCTGCAGGCGATCGCCGACCCCGCCTGGTCGAGCGAGTTGGGCCGGTTCAACCTGGAGATCAACATCCCGCCCCGGCAGCTGACGACCGGCGGCCCGGGCGCCTGGGAGCAGGCGATCCGCGACGCGCTGAACCACGCCGAGGAACGTGCCGCGGCCGTCGGCGCGCACCTGATCATGATCGGCATCCTGCCGACCCTGGCCGAGACGGACGTCGGCGAGTCCGCCCTGTCGGGCGACCCGCGCTACCGGCTGCTCAACGAGCAGATCTTCGCGGCCCGCGGCGAGGACCTGCGGATCAACGTCGACGGCGTGGAGCGCCTGTCGATGTACGCCGACGCCATCACCCCCGAGGCCGCCTGCACCAGTACGCAGTTCCATCTCCAGGTCGCGCCGAAGGAGTTCGCGGACTACTGGAACGCGGCCCAGGCCGTGGCCGGCGTCCAGACCGCCCTCGCGGCCAACTCGCCGTTCCTCTTCGGCAGGGAGCTGTGGCGTGAGACCCGTATCCCGCTGTTCGAACAGGCCACGGACACCCGTCCCGTGGAGATCAAGGCGCAGGGGGTACGGCCCCGGGTGTGGTTCGGCGAGCGCTGGATCACCAGCGTCTTCGACCTCTTCGAGGAGAACGTGCGCTACTTCCCGGCCCTCCTGCCCATCTGCGACGAGGAGGACCCGCAGCGCACGCTCGACGCCGGCGGTGTGCCCGAACTGGGCGAGCTGACGCTGCACAACGGCACGATCTACCGATGGAACCGCCCCGTCTACGCCGTCACCGACAGCGGCCCGCACCTGCGCATCGAGAACCGCGTCCTGCCCGCCGGCCCCACCGTGGCCGACATCATCGCCAACGGCGCCTTCTACTACGGCCTGACCCGCGCCCTCGTCGACGAGGACCGGCCGGTGTGGACCCGGATGTCCTTCCAGGTCGCCGAGGAGAACCTGCACACGGCGGCCCGCGACGGCATCGACTCCCGCCTGTACTGGCCCGGCGTGGGCGAAGTCCCGGTGACCGAACTGGTGTTGAGGCGCCTGCTGCCGCTGGCCCACCGGGGCCTGGAGCTGGCCGGCCTGGACGCGGAGTGGCGCGAGCCCCTGCTCGGCGTCATCGAGCAACGCTGCGTCACCGCCCGCAACGGCGCCCTGTGGCAGGCGGAGATGGTCCACCACCTGGAGAAGAACGGCGGCTGCGACCGGCGCGAGGCGCTGCGCCGGATGACCACGACGTACAAGGACTACATGCACCTCAACGCCCCCGCACACACCTGGCCGGTGGACTGACGGCCCGTCAAGCGCCGATCACCGCCATCGACACCGACGCATGCGACGTACACGCGCCGCCCGTCGACGTCCGCCCGATGCTGGAGCCGCGCGGTTGATCGGCCGCGGTCAGTCACCCTTGCGTCGGCACCTCGCCGACCCGCCGCCGCGCCGCGGTCAGCGGCGTGTCAGGATGCCGGGTCATCACCTGTTCCGCGGAGGCTGTCGCACGTGAGCAAGACAGAGCTGGTCACAGCGCCGGATCCCCTGCTGCTGGCCGACGGCAGGCCCGCCGTCGAGGCGTGGTCGCTGGATCCGGCGCTGAAGCACCTGAACCACGGTTCGTTCGGAGCTGTTCCGCTGGTGGCTCAGCGGCGGCAGGAGGCGCTGCGCGCGGAGATGGAGCGCTCGCCGGTGGTCTGGTTCCCGGCGCTGCCCCAGCGCCTCGCCGCCACCCGCGTGGAGCTCGCCGGGTTCCTGCGCGTCGACGCCGCCGACCTCGCCCTGGTGCCGAACGCCAGCGCCGGTGCCAGCGTGGTGTACGGCGCGCTCGGCCGCCGCAACGGCGGGGAGATCGTCGTCACCGACCACGGATACGGGGCCGTCACCATGGGTGCCGAGCGGCTGGCGCGCCGGTGGGGCGGCCGGGTCCGGACCGCGCGGGTGCCCCTCGACGCGGACGAGGACGAGGCGTACGAGGCCGTCGTCGCCGAGATCGGGGCCGGCACCGATCTGGTCGTCGTCGACCAGATCACCTCCGCGACCGCGCGCCGGATGCCCGTGGAGCGGATCGGTGCTCAGGCGCGGCGCCGGGGTGTCCCGATGCTGGTGGACGGCGCGCACGCGCCGGGGCTGCTGGCCGAGCCGCTCGCCGACGCCCCGTACGACTTCTGGACCGGCAACCTGCACAAATGGGGCTGCGCCCCGCGCGGTACCGCGGCCCTGGTCGCCCGCGGCTCCCTGCGCGAGCAGCTCTACCCGCTCGTCGACTCCTGGGGCGCCCCGGACCCGTATCCCGACCGCTTCGACCAGCAGGGCACCCTCGACGCCACCTCCTACCTGGCCGCCCCGACCGCCCTCGCCTTCATCGAGCGCTGCTGGGGCTGGCCCGCCGCCCGCCGCTACATGGACGAGCTCGCCGACTACGGCGCCCAGGTGATCGGCGCCGCCGTCACGGCGCTCACCGGCGAGGACAGCCGCGTCGACGTCGGCATGCCCGTCCCAGGCATGCGCCTGGTGCGGCTCCCGGCCGGGCTCGGCACCACCCGGGTCGAGGCCGACGCCCTGCGCGACCGCGTCGCCCGTGAACTCGACGTGGAGGCGGCCTTCACGAGCTTCGACGGCATCGGCTACCTGCGCCTGTCCGCTCATGTCTACAACACGGCTCAGGACTATGAGTACTTCGCCGAGCAGTGCGTCCCGGTCCTGGGCGACTGGGCGCGGGAGGGCTGAGGGCCCAGGATCACCGGGTCGCCGGACTGGTACAGGGCGACGCTCTCGCGAGCGGCAACAACCAGGGACTCTGCGCAACCTGCCCTCCCTGTGGCCGGGACGCCGCTGACCGAGGTGGGGCTCTACGGGCTGGGCGATCTGAGCACCCTGCCCGCCCTCAGGCTGCTCCGGAGGGGTGACCGTCACCCACGGCTGAGGACGCCGCCAGGGCGGCCGATTGATCACTGCACAGGGGTTGTCCTGACATTAGCCGCACGCCTAGGGTCGCCCAGGACACAAGCGCTTTCTGTGCTGCTGCGGAGGCATGCACGGAGACCACCCCACTGGAGCGCGCATGGGCATCCGATTCAGTCACGCGTACGGCGGGCATCTCGCCGACCCACCCTCGTCCTCACGCACGCGCCCCTGGTGACCGCGCCGCCCACTTGACCGGCGCGTTTTTGGACCGACCGACCCGAGGAAAGGAGAGGTGACCTCGGCATGCCCGGACACAGGACGAAGGGGTTCTGCGCGTCGGCCGCCGCGCTCGCGTTGTGCGCGGTACTGGCCGGCTGCGGGGGATCCGGTGAGTCGACCGGCGGCGGCAAGGTCGTGCTGCGCTACACGTGGTGGGGCAACCCCGACCGTGCGGCACGCACCGAGCAGGCCGTCGCCCTGTTCGAGAAACAGCACCCGAACGTACGGGTGCAGACGTCGTTCTCCGGCTACGACGCCTACAAGCAGAAGCTCGCCATCCAGGCCACGGGCGGCGACGCCCCCGACGTGATGCAACTCGACTACCGCCAGATCGACCAGTACGCCTCCGGGCACGTCCTGCTCGACCTGGGCAAGGTCAAGGACACCCTGCGCACCGGCGAGATCGACGCGGGCCTGCTCGCCACCGGCCGGGTGAACGGACGGCAGTTCGCCATTCCGCAGGGCCGCGGCACCGAGACCCTGGTCTACGACGTCAAGACGTGGAAGGCGGCCGGAGTGCCGCTGCCCGCCAGGGGCTGGACCTGGACTCAATGGGCCGACGACATGCGGGAGTTGGCCAAGAAGACCGGCAAGCCCGGCGCCACCGACCCGGGCCAGAGCGAGGACGCCTTCGAGGTGCGGCTGCGCGGCCGGGGCAAGGCGCTCTACACCAAGGACAGACGACTCGGCTTCACCGCCGACGATCTGACGACCTGGTGGACGTTCACCGACAAGCTGCGCCGCGAGGGGGCCGTGTCGCCCGCCGAACAGACGACCCAGCTCGACGGCTCTGTGGAGAACACCCCGCTGGGCCGGGGCAAGGCCACCGCCGACTTCAACTGGGACGCCCCGTCCAGCGGTTACGTCGCCCTCGTTCCGACCGGGGTCGCCCTCGCGCCCATGCCGTCCGGCGAGGACGGCACACCGGGCCAGTACTTCAAGCCGTCGATGTTCCTCGGCATCGGTGCCCACACGTCCCATCCGAAGGAGGCCGCCGCCCTCGTGGACTTCCTCCTCAACGACAGCGGCGCCGCGAAGATCCTCGGCGCGACCCGGGGCATCCCGGTCAACGAGACGATCCGTACCCGGACCGCCTCTCAGCTCAAGGACTTCGACAAGACCGTCTCCGACTTCCAGGCATCCCTGGAGGGCTCCCTCAAGGACCCGCCGCAGGCCCCGCCCTCGGGCGACAACGCCCTGCAGACCACCTTCCAGCGCGACTACGACCAGGTGTCGTACCAGCGCATGTCGCCGCGCGAGGCGGCCCAGGACTACGTCACCGAGGCGAAGGCGGAGCTGAGGTCATGACCACCACCGACATCCCCGCACCCGCGCCGGGACGGACCCGGCCCGCCGGCCCGCCGAAGCGCCGCCCCCGGCGTGAACGGCAGGGCGCCGCCTGGGTGTTCCTGTCTCCCTGGGTGCTCGGCGCCACCGTCCTCACCCTGCTGCCGATGGTCGTGTCGCTGTACCTGTCGTTCACCGACTACGACCTGTTCAACCCGCCGCACTGGGTGGGGCTGCGCAACTACGTCCAGATGTTCACCGAGGACCCGCGGTACTGGCGCTCGGTCGTGACGACCCTGACGTACGTCGTCATCGCCGTACCCCTGCAACTCGCCCTCGCCCTCGTCGTCGCGCTGGCCCTGAAGAACATGAGGCACGGCAAGGGCTTCTACCGCTCCGCCTTCTACGCACCCTCCCTGCTCGGCGCCTCCATGTCGATCGCCCTGGTGTGGCGGGCCCTGTTCAACGACGGCGGCACGGTGGACCACCTCTTCGGCACCGGCGGCTGGATCACCAGGCCCGGTTGGGCTCTGCTGGCCATGGCCCTGCTGACGGTGTGGCAGTTCGGGGCGCCGATGGTCATCTTCCTCGCCGGGCTGCAGCAGATACCGGGCGAGCTGTACGAGGCCGCCGCCGTCGACGGGGCCGGGAAATGGCGGCAGTTCGTGTCCGTCACCGTGCCGATGCTGTCCCCGGTGCTCTTCTTCAACCTGGTCCTGCAGATGATCCAGGCCTTCCAGGTTTTCACCCCCGCCTTCGCGGTCAGCGGAGGCAAGGGCGGCCCCGCCGACTCGACCCTCGTCTACACCCTCTACCTCTACGACCGCGGCTTCGTCGCCTCCCACATGGGCTACGCCTCCGCCATGGCCTGGGTGCTGCTGATCGTGATCGGCGCCGTCACGGCGGTGCTGTTCCGCACCTCGCGCTCCTGGGTCTTCTACGCCTCCGAGGGGGACCGATGACCACCGTGTCGACCACCGCCGCCCGCAAGCCCGTCCGCTGGGGACGCGTCGCCGTGCACCTCGGCTGTCTGGCCGCGCTGCTGGTGATGCTCTACCCGCTGGCCTGGCTGCTGGCCACTTCCCTCAAGCCGGCCAACGAGGTCATCGCCAGCCTGAACCTGCTGCCCAGCCACCTGGAGTGGTCCAACTACAAGACCGCCTTCGCGGGCGTGGGCGGCGTCTCCATCTGGCGGCTGCTCGGCAACTCGCTGCTCATCGCGGGCGGCGCGGTCGTCGGCAACGTCGTCAGCTGCTCGCTCGCCGCCTACGCCTTCGCCCGGCTGCGGTTCCGGATGCGTGGCCCGTTGTTCGCCTTCATGATCGCGACGATCATGCTGCCGCACCACGCGGTGCTGATCCCGCAGTACATCATCTTCAACAAGCTCGGCCTGGTGAACACCTACTGGCCGCTGATCCTGCCCAAGTTCCTCGCCACGGAGGCGTTCTTCGTCTTCCTCATCGTGCAGTTCATGCGCGGCCTGCCGCGTGAGCTGGAGGAGGCGGCCCGCATCGACGGCTGCGGCCCCTTCCGCAGTTTCTTCCAGGTGATCCTCCCGCTCACCCGGCCCGCCCTGATCACCACCGCCATCTTCACGTTCATCTGGACGTGGAACGACTTCTTCACACAGCTCATCTACCTCTTCGACCCGGACAAGTTCACCCTCACCCTGGCGCTGCGCTCCTTCGTGGACGCCTCCAGCCAGTCGGCGTTCGGCCCGATGTTCGCCATGTCGGTGATCGCGCTGCTGCCGATCGTGCTGTTCTTCCTCGCCTTCCAGCGGTTCCTGGTGGAGGGCATGGCGAGTTCGGGACTGAAGGGATGAGCGGGATGCGCACCCGGGAGACGGGCGAGGTCTTCGGCCCGCGCATGACCCTCTTCGCCGACGTCCTCAGCGTCGGCCTCGCCACCGCCGTGGCCTGTCTGCCCCTGCTGACCGCACCGGCCGCGCTGTCGACGGCCTGCGCGGTGCTGCGAGGGGCGGGGGAGGACCGACCGGCCACCGCCGGACGGTACTTCGCGCTGCTACGGCGGCGGCTGCGCACCGGCGACCTGGCGGCGGGCGCGCTCGCCCTCGCCGGCGCGCTGCTGTTCGCCGGCGACCTCGCGCTGGCCGGAGCGGGCCTGCCGGGGGCGGCGCTCTTCGCGACCGTGGCCGCCGCCATCGGGGCGACGGCCCTCGTGGTGGGGCTCAGGGCCTGCGGGCGCCCCGAGTCGCTCACCGACTGGCCGGCCGCGGTGCGCGAGGCCGCCCGGGACGCCGTGCGCGACCTGGGCGGCAGCGCCCTGGTGCTCCTCGCCGTGGCGACCGCCGCCCTGTGCGCCTGGATGCTGGTCCCGCTCGCGTTCCTGGCCCCGGGACCGCTGGCGCTGGCGCTCACCGCCGTGGACGTACGGCTCGCCGGCAGCGACTGAGCCCGCCGAGCGGGCGCCCGCACACGACGAGCCCTTCCGTCGGCTTCTGACGGCCGGCGGGAGGGCCCCTGGTGTCGTGCCGGGGGGTTACGGCTTGATGCCCACCCCGGTCCACAGGCTGACCTCGGCGTCCGAGGCCGTCGGCTCGGCGTCCGGGCGCCAGCGGTGGCCGACGGTCACACCGGGGTCGAGCAGGTCGAGCCCGTCGAAGAAACGGGTGACAGCGTCCTTCGAGCGGAACTGCACCGGTGTGCCCGCGCCCGTGTAGATGTCGGTGACCTTCTGCCAGGTGTCCGGGTCGAAGTCGGGCGTGCAGTGGCTCAGGGCCAGCGCGCTGCCCGAAGGGAACACGTCCAGCAGGCGGTTCACGATGCCGTACGGGTCCTGGGCGTCCGTGACGAAGTGCATCAGGGCGTTGAGGGAGAGGGCGACCGGCTGGTCCAGGTCCAGCACCTCGGCCAGTTCGGGAGCGTTGATCAGCGCCTGCGGGTCGTTGACGTCCGCCTCTATGTACGTGGTGCGGCCCTGCGGCGTGCTGCGCATCAGGCGCTCGGCGTACTTCAGCACCAGCGGGTCGTTGTCGGCGTACACCACTCGCGCGTCCGGGACCACGGACTGGGCGACCTGGTGCAGGTTCGGCTCGGTGGGGATACCGGTGCCGATGTCCAGCCACTGGCGGATGCCGTGCTCCTGGGCGAGGACGCGGGTGGCCCGGTGCATGAACGCACGGTTCTCCCGGGCGCAGACGAAGATGCCCGGGTAGGCCGCGGCGACGGTTTCCGCGGCCTGCTTGTCGATGTCGAAGTGGTCCTTGCCGCCCAGATAGTAGTCGTACATGCGGGCGGAGTGCGGCCTGCTGGTGTCGATGTCCCGCGCCGCGGGCGAGTTGGTCATCCTGAACCTTTCAGAGGGGGGTGCGAGGGGGAGGTCAGCCAGTGGTCAGGTGGTCGGCGAGGCCCCGTTTGACCCCCGCGACGAACGCGGCGATCTCCTCGGGGGTGTAGATCAGTGCGGGACCGGCCGGATCGGTCGACTGCCGCAGCGCCACCCGTCCGTCGGCGAGCTGCTTCGTCTGCACGCACTGGCCCCCGTTGGGGCCGCTCCAGGGAGACTCCCAGCCGTGCTCACCGAGGTCGGTGGCGGGCATGCCGTTGTAGACGTCGCAGGCACGGTCGTCGATGGTGGTCATGAGTACTCCTTGCGCATGCGGTTCAGGAGTGCCCTGCTGTGCGCGTCCGAGGTCAGCAGGGACATGCGGTTGTGCGCCTCGAGATGGGCGACCACGTCGGAGCGCTGGTCCAGGTACACGGCACCGGTGAGGAGTTCGGTGTAGACGACGTCCGGAAGCTCGGGCTCCTCGAAACGGAAGTAGGTGTAGGGGGCGCACGCGCCGACGTGGGCGCCCGCGGTGAACGGGACGACGTCGACGCTGACGTGATCCAGCTCCGAGACCTCCAGGAGCCGGTCGATCTGCTCCCGCATCACCTCGGGGCCGCCGACCACCCGGTGCAGCACGGCCTCCTCCAGCACCACCCACAGGGTGGGCGCGTCCGGTCTCTCCAGCAGGCTCTGGCGGCGCAGCCGCAGGTCCACCCGCCGCTCGAGTTCCTCGTCGCCGTCGTTCGGGAAGCCGCCGCCCAGCACGCCGCGCGCGTACCGGCGCGTCTGCAGCAGCCCGGTCACGTAGTGCGGCTCGTACGCGCGCAGCGTCTTCGCGCCGGTCTCCAGGCTCACGTAGGCGCTGAACCAGGTCGGCAGGACGTCACGGTAGGTGTGCCACCAGCCGGGTTCGTTGGCACGCTCGGCGTAGTCGACGAACTCGTCGATCTCCTGCCGGTCGGCCCCGTAGGTCTCCAGCAGCTTCTCGACGTACAGCGGCTTGAGGGCGACCTCGGCCTTCTCCAGGCGGCGGATGGTGAGGGACGTGACCCGCAGGGCCCGTGCCGCGTCGTCCAGCGACACACCCGCGCCCTGACGCCGCTCCTGCAGCCGCCGGCCCAGGATCATGCGCAGAACGGTGGGCGCACTGCTGGTGCCCGCCGCACTCGAACGGCCTTCGTTCACGCCCCTACCTCCTGAAGGTCGGTCACCGGTGCGAGTCTGACAGCGACTTGTTGAGGCGACCAGACGGATACCGGCTTCTTGAAATTATCAGGCAGCCGGTTGCATGTTGAACTTGGATGCGAGCATAGTGAGTTGTGTGACGCGTTATGACGGTCACATGGAACTCTCCGTCCCCCGTCGGCCTGTTGCTCGCCTCGGTTCGCCCGACCGTGCCCGCCCCATGGAAGGCCACCACCGTGTCCCCCCACGCGACTTCCTCCCCCCAGTTGTTAGACGTCGCCGATCCCGAGCAGTCGCACTGGATCGAGCTGCCCTCGCACCGCTCCAGCGTGCGCGTGGCCCGTCGCTCGCTGAACGCCCGGATGACCGGCTGGCTGCTGCCGGGCGAGCTGTGCGCGGACGCCGTGCTGCTGGTGTCCGAACTCGTCACCAACGCCGTCCGGCACACGCTCAGCGCGCGCGTCCTGTGCGGCGTCGGGCTCGTCTCCGAGGGCTGTCTGCGGCTCGAGGTGCACGACCACGACTACTCGGGCCGCGGTCTGCCGCGCTGCGCGCCGGGTCCCGACGACGAGGGCGGTCGCGGACTGCTCCTGGTCGACCAGCTCGCGGACACCTGGGGGGTCGACCGCTCCAGACTCACCGGCGGCAACGCCGTGTGGGCGACTCTGACGGCCTGAGGGCGCCCGGCACGGGGGTCCGGGTGTCCTCAGGCCCTCGGACCGGGGGGCTGGTCCCGTGCGGGTGTCAGTTCGGCGAGCAGGAGGGTGCGGTCGTCCGCGCCCGTCGTGTCGGAGGGGGAGTGCAGGAGGTGCCGGCACAGCGCGGGGAGCGCGTCCGGGGCCGCGGGGGCGTCGGCGGCCGCGTCCAGCCTGCTCGCGAGGCGGGCGATCTCTTGGTCGATGTCGGCGTCGCGGGACTCGACCAGGCCGTCGCTGTAGAGCACCAGCAGGGCCGGTTCCGGCACATCGAGCACGGTCGGTTCGTAGTGATCGGTGCCGAGACCGAGGGGCAGGCCCGCGCCGACGAGCGGGACCGGGGTGCTGCGCCCGTCGGGGCCCCGCAGCAGTGGGGGAGGGTGCCCGGCGCCCACCAGGGTGCAGACGCGTCGGCGCGCGTCCCACTCGGCGTAGATGCAGGTCGCGAAGGAGGCGCCCGGCGTCTCGCAGGCGAGCGCGTCGAGCCGCTGCACGAGCTCGGCCGCCGGGATGTCCAGCGCCGCCAAGGTCCGTACGGCGGTGCGCAGTTGGAGCATCGCCACGGCGGACTCCGGGCCGTGGCCCATGGCGTCCCCGACGATCAGGCTGACCCGTCCGTCCGGCCGCCGCAGGACGTCGTACCAGTCTCCGCCGATCACCGTGTCGGGTCCGGCGGAGAGCGAGCCGTGGGTGACCCGGCAGCCCTCGAACTCGTGCAGCGGGCCCGCGGGCAGGCTGTCGCGGATGGCCAGGGTGGTGCGCCGCTCGTGCTCGTAGCGGCGCGCGTTGTCCAGCGCGACCGAGGCCCGCGCGGCCAGTGCCTCCACGGCCGCCACGTCCGCGGGCAGGAACGTTTCCCGCTTGGGACCGCGGCTGCAGACCACGAAGCCGATCGTCGCCCCCCGCAGCCGCAGCGGCACGATCAGGAAGGACGTCACCGTCAGCAGGTCGTGGACGCGCGCGTCGCCGTTTGCGGAGGCGGTCAGCCGCTGCGAGGTCAGCGTGTCGACCGCGTCGAGCAACTGCGCCTGCCCGGAGGCCAGGGCACGGGCCTGCGGGGTGCCGCGCGGGAAGACGGTCACCTCGCCGACGGGCAGCACGGCCTCCCAGTCCTCGCGCGAGTCCGTCCCCACCCGCAGGGCGAGCCGGTGCGCCTCGATCCGCGGCGGGTCCGCGGTGAGGGTCGCGTTCTCCCCGCGGCGCCAGCGCTCCAGCAGGTAGACCGAGGCCGCGTCGCAGACCCCGGGCGCCAGCGCGTGCGCCAACTGGCTGCCGGTGAGCCGCAGATCGAGGTCGGCGCCGATGACGTCGGCGGCGGGGGAGAAGACCGAACGGCGGGAGACCGGCCGGGCGGTGGGTATGTCGTCGGTACGGCTGCGCGGTTCGTTCCGCAGGGTCGTGCCTTTCCGGGGTGGGGGATCCGGCCGCGCGGCAGGTCAACGGGGGCGCCGTGCGTCATGCGCAACTATATGATGGTCCGTCAAGATCCATTACGGGGAGGTATGTTGTGATGCCCGACAACGCAGGTCAAGAACCCGGAACCGAACCCGACAAGGCCAGCGTGGCGCGCATGTACGACGCCATGCTCGGCGGTCAGCACAACTTCGCCATCGACCGCGAGGCGGTTGCCGCCTTCACCGCCATCGACCCCCAGGTGCGCACCCTGGCCCGGGCCAACCGGGCCTTCCTCGGCCGGGCCGTGCGGTTCCTGGTCGAGTCCGGGGTACGGCAGTTCATCGACCTCGGCTCCGGCATCCCCACCCAGGGCAACGTCCACGAGGTGGCACAGGCCGCCAGTCCCGGCGCCAGAGTCGTCTACGTGGACAGGGACCCGGTGGCCGTCGCCCACAGCGCCTCCCTGCTGTCCGGCAACCCGGACGCGGACATCGTCGACGCCGACATCCGCCGGCCGGCCGAGGTCCTCGCCTCCCCCCTGCTGCGCAAGCTGATCGACTTCGACCAGCCTGTCGCCGTACTGACGGTGGCCATCCTGCACTTCATCACGCCCGAGGAGGACCCGGCCGGCATCATCGCCGCCTTCCGGGACGCCCTGCCCGACGGCAGCTGGCTGGCCCTGTCCCACGCCACGAACGAGGACCGCCCGGACACGGCGGCCGCGGTGGGCCGGCTGTACCGCGCGCGGGCCACCTCCCCGGTCACCGCCCGCTCCCACGACGAGATCCTCGGTCTCTTCACCGGCTTCGACCTGGTGGACCCGGGCCTGGTCCACGTACCCCTGTGGCGCCCGGACCCGACCGACGAGATCCCGGACAACCCCTCGGAGTACTGGGTGTACGCGGGGGTGGGCCGCAAGAGCCCGTGACAGTCCGCTCCACCGGGAACGCGGCCCGTTCCGGGCCGGGTCAGTCGCGTGGTGGGGCCGTGCTGCGTCTGATCACCAGGCTCGTGGGGACCAGATCCGTGCCCGGCCGGGCGTCGCGGGTGCGGATCTGGTCCAGCGCCCCCTGCACACAGCGCCGGCCCACCTCGGCGAAGTCCTGGTGGACCGTGGTCAGCGGTGGGACGAAGTACGCGGCGTCGGCGATGTCGTCGAAGCCGACCACGCTGATGTCCTCGGGTACCCGGACGCCGCGTTCGTGGAAGGCGCGCAGCAGCCCCAGGGCCATCTGGTCGTTGGCGGTGAACACGGCCGTGCAGTCGGGTCGGTCGGCGAGCCGGAGGCCGGCCGCGTAGCCCGACTCCGACGACCAGTCCCCGTGCAGCGGCGGCGGCACCGGACACCCCGCCTCCTCGAGCACCGCACGCCAGGCCTGGGTCCGCCGCTGCCCGGCGAAGGACGTCTCGGGCCCCGTCACGTGCCACACGGTCCGATGGCCGAGGTCGAGCAGGTGCCGTACGGCCTTGCGAGTGCCGTCCGCCTGGTCGGTGTCGACCACGCTGTAGCGGTCACCGGCGTCGGAGTCCACGACCACGACATGCACCCCGGGCGGCAGTTGGACCGTGCCGGTGTCCAGCAGATGGATCTCCATGATGACGATGACGGCGTCGACGGCCAGCTCGCCCATGCGCGTGAAGGCGCCCAGCACGTTGTCCTGGGTCGGGACGTCGATGGGGATCAGGGTGATGGCGTACCCCTCGGCCGCCGCGTGGGTCGCGATCGCCTCCACCGTGCGGCTGTTGCCCGTCGAGGAGAGGCTGAACAGGATCACGCCGATGGTGTTGAACCTGCCGTAACGCAGCGCCCGCGCCGCGCTGTTGGGCCGGTAGCCCAGCTCCCTCATCGCTGCGAGGACCTGCTCCCGGGTCGAACTGATCACCCCGGGATGGCCGTTGGAGACCCGCGAGACCGTCTGCGAGGAGACGCCGGCCAGTTTGGCGACGTCGGCCATGGAGACCCGCTGCTTGCGTCGCCCACCGGGCACGCCGGAGCCACCCCGTTCCACCACTGGTGCCTCCTTCGACCCCTATTCCGCGTCCCGATGCACGGTGCACCGGATGTTACGCGTGGGAAACCTTGACGGCCGCTGGGGCGGGTGTCACGATTCCGGCGCCGCCGAGTTTACGTAAACATGCGAGCCGCGGGCAGCTGATGTTTACGTAAACATGCGGAGCGCCGAGCCACCTCTCGAAAGGGCAAGTCGATGCGCAAGACCCCCACCGGAAACCGTCTCGCCTTCCGGCTGCGCGCCACCGGCGCCGCCGTCGCGATCGCCGCCGTCAGCGGCGCGATGCTGGCCGGCAGCCCCGCCTCCGCCGCCGCGCCGACCGGCACGAGCCAGTTCCGGGGAGTCAACTGGGCCGACCCCCGCGACAACTACGCCGACGACTACCTCCAGCTGTCCGGCCTGTCGACCTCGGACAACTACGCCCGGACGTACGTCAAGTCGAGCCGGATCATCTCGGCCTTCCGCGCGAACCTCGGCGCCAACACCGTCCGGCTGCCCATCAACCCGTACACGGTCAACGGCGCCTACTGGAAGTCGTACCGCGCGGTCATCGACGCCGCCTCGGACCACGGCTTCAAGGTGATCCTGTCCTACTGGGAGGGCACCGGCGCCCAGAAGGACGGCTTCATCGACGACGAGGCCACCTTCTGGCCCATGTGGAAGACCGTGGTCAAGGCCTACAAGCACGACCCGCGCGTCTACTTCGAGCCGATGAACGAGCCGCACGGCTACACCGACGCCCAGTGGGCCGACATCGCCGCCAAGTGGCTGGCGACCTACCCCTCCGTCCCGCGCAACCGCGTCTTCGTCAGCGGCGCCGGCTACAACGACCACGTCACCACGGTCTGCGCCGACCCGCGCCTGAAGGGCACCTACCTCTCCCTGCACCACTACGGCTTCTGGAAGAGCTACGCCACCTACGACCAGTGGGTGGCCGACCTCAAGGAGCGCCTCGGGGACTGCGCGAACCGCACGGTCGCGGACGAGTTCGGCGCCGAGATGACGACGGGCCTGAACTACAACGTGCCGACGCCGTCGAGCAACCCGATCAACTTCATCCAGGCCGACACCGACACCTTCCGTAAGCTCGGCATGGGTTCCGTGTACTGGCCGGGTCTGCGCACCGACGACATCTACTCGATGCAGAAGCTGACCGGTCCCACCGACCGTCCGTGGCTGGAGACCACCAACCAGTCCGGCGCCGACCGCCTGGCCTGGGGCTGGGGCCGCGGCAGGCCCGTCAAGTCCTGACCCGCTCCTCGCCCCGACGGCCGATTGCGCCCGGCCGTCGGGGCGAGGCCTGTCAGCCGCCTTCTTCGCACGGCTGAGTCCGGGGCGTCAGGCCGCGGCGGGCTGCACCAGCCCGGACTCGTAGGCGAAGACGACCGCCTGCACCCGGGCGCGGGCGCCGATCTTCGCGAGGATATGGCTGACGTGCGACTTGACGGTCGTCGGCGCGATGGAAAGGCGCTCGCCGATCTCGGCGTTGGACCAGCCGGAGGCCACGGCGGTGAGGATGTCCCGCTCGCGTTCGGTCAGCGCGTGCAGTTCCACCTCCCGGGTGAGCCGGCGGACGGGCTGCTGCCGGACGGCGTCGATGAGGGCCCGGGTCAGACCGGGGGTGATGACGGCGTCGCCGGTCGCCACGACCCGGACGGCGGCGGCCAGTTCCTCGGGTGTGGCGTCCTGCAGCAGGAAGCCCCCCGCTCCGGCGCGCAGGGCGGCGTAGGAGTGCGTCTCGCTGCTGGTGGGGGTGAGGACCAGGACCCGCGGCCGGCGTTCGCCGGGCAGCGCCGGGCGGGTGATGCTGCGGATGGCGTCGATGCCGTCCGCGTCGGAGACACGGCTGCCCATGACGACGACGTCCGGTTGGAGTTCGGCGCTCAGCCGCGCCGCGTCGAGCGGGTCCGCCGACTCGCCGACGACGGTGATGTCGGGCTCGGCCGCGAGGAGCATCCGGAGGCCGAGGCGCTGCAGGGTCTGGTCATGGACGACGAGTACGGAGGTCATGGCGTGCTCTCCTCTGAACGAAACCGTTTCGTTCACGTGTGAGTCAGCATAGTCCCGTCCTTATCGAAACGGCAGCGTGTCGCTTGTGGTGTGGGTCACGCGCTCAGTCGGTTGCGCGCAGGGCGCTCCACGTCTCGTGGCCGACGACTCCGTCGACCGACAGCCCCTTGTTGCTCTGGAAGGTTTCGACGGCGGACTGGGTGGCCTGGCCGAACCGGCCGTCCACGCCGTCGCTGCCCAGGTCGTATCCGCGCTTGCTCAGCATGCACTGCGCCTGGAGGACCTTCTTCCCGCTGTCGCCCTCGCTGGTGCGGCCGTTGCCGTTGTAGTACGTGCAGTCGGAGATCCACGGCGGGGTCGCGGGTTCGGAGGGCGCGCCGGTCACGGGACCGGTCGCCTGGCCCGTCGGGGTGGGCGCGCCGGCGGAGGCCGACGCATGGCCGCCCGGGTGCGCGCCGGCCGCCGAGTGGGAGGCCGAGGGCTGCTTCGCGCCAGGGGAGTCGGCGGTCCTCGCCGTTCCGCCGTCGACGCTCTTGCCGGAGGTGGACGTGGAGGCCGCGGCGCCGGACACCGGCGCGACGGCACCGCCGGACAGGGTGCCGGCCATCGTCGTACCGGACCCCGGAAGGGTCGACGGCGGATCTCCGTGACCAGGGTCGAGTGCGAGGATCCCCGCGGCCGTCACACAGAGCACGACACCCGCCGCGACGGCCAGCAGCGGCTTGTGCGCGGCCCGCAAGCGCGTCTCCCGAGCGGCCGCCGGCTCGGCGGCGGACTCGGGCCGGGGTGGGACCGGCTGGTGCGGCTGTGCGCTCTGGGGAGGCGGGACGGGCGAGCTTGGCTGCGCGGCCGGGGAAGGCGAGGCCGGCAAGTCCGCCGGCTGCGCGGCAGCGGGAGGCGGGCTCGGCTGGTTCGGCTGTTCCGCCGGGAGAGGCGGGAGCGCCGGCACGCGGCCGTCCGCCGTGCGTAAACGGGCGGCAGGGAGCCGGCACAGCGCCTCGTACGCCGCTTGCCGGGCGAGCACCCGGCCGGCCAACGGCTCGGGCCAGTCGGCCGGTTCGCCGTGCGTCGCGGCCGCCTCGACCAAGTCGTGGGGCGCGGGCCGCCGTTCCGGTTCCTTGACCAGACAGGCGGACAGCAGCGCGGCCAGTTCCGGGTCCCGGGAGGCGACCTCCCCGAGCAGTTCGGTGCTCGGCTCCTCGAAGGCGACCCGGTGCATGACGTCGACGCCGGTCCCGTCGCCGAACGGAGCGTGCCCGGTCGCCGCGTAGACCAGCGTCCCGGCGAGGGAGAACACGTCCGAGGCGGTGTCGCACGTCCCGGTCCGCAGATGCTCGGGCGACATGTAGGCGGGCGTGCCCACCCGGTTGCCCGTGCCGGTGAGGGCGCTCGCGTCGACGGCCTTCGACAGACCGAAGTCGATCACATGGGCGCCGCGGACGGACAGCAGCACGTTGGAGGGCTTCAGATCGCGGTGCACGATCCCCGCCGCGGAGAGGTCGACGAGCGCGTGCCCCAGCTCCGCCACCAGCCGCCACACCGCCACGGTCGGCAGGGCCCCGCCCTCGCGTACGGCGTCGGCCAGGTCCAGGCCCGGGAGGTACTCGGTGGCCATCCACAGCAGTTCGTCCGCGAAGCCCGTCCCGCACAGCCTGGGCGTGCGCGGCGTGCGGACCAGGTCGTGCACCGAGGCCTCGCGTTCGAACCGGCGCCGGAACCCGTGGTCGTCCGCGTACTCCGGCCTGATCACCTTCACCGCGACCAGACCGGGATCGCCGTCCACGGCCCGGGCGAGATAGACCCGCCCCATGCCACCGCTGCCCAGCAGCGCCAGTGGCACGTAGGGGCCGATGCGCCGCGGGTCGCCCCGGTGCAGGGGCGCGGCGCCGGACTGCCGCAGCACGGTCGCCTCGTCCGGCGTCGGGTCCAATGGCACCGGCCGGTGTTCTGACACGAGTCCCCCGAAGTGATGTTCGCCGTATACCAGTTCGCCTGTGAAGGGAAGACGAGGCTAACGCAGCGACGGCGTGAAGACAGCCTTTCGATCACTTCCGTCACACGGGTCGTCGCGACCGGTGAACAACGGCCGCTGTTGATCCGTACCCCCGGGCAGAGCAGCTCGGGTTGGCGGATACGGAGAACCACGTGGCACTGCAGTCACCGCGACGACGCACAGGACGCATCCCGCCCACCGCCCGCCTGGTACGCGGCGCCACCCTGGCCGGCAGCCTGGCCCTGCTGCCGCTGGCCGCGGCCTGCACGGGGGAGGGGGACGACACTACGGAGCGGAGCAGGACGGCGGTGACGGCCGCACCCGAGGCCGGAGTCGTGGCCCCGGCGAAGGTGGAGGTGATCGCGGGGCTGATCGGCTGCGCCGAGCCCAGGATCCGGGTCGACGCGGAGGAACTGCGCCAGGGCGTGTGCCACACGAAGCAGGCCGACCGCGTCATCACCACGTTCCCCGAGGAGAAGTACAAGCTCGCCTGGCTCGACGCCGCCGCCGGCTATGGCGGCAAGCACCTGGTCGGCACACGCTGGGTGGTCAGCGCCAAGCCGGAGCTGCTGGAGGGCTTCCGCAGGAAGCTGGGCGGCGAGATCCAGGAACTCCCCGGCTTCGGGCCGAGGGCGGAACCCAGCGCGAAGTGAGGGCTCAGTCGATCAGCGCGGAGATGATCCGGGACGTCCTGACCCGCGTGAAGGCCGCGGACCTGTCCTGACCGCGTGACCGGCACCGCAGCGTTCAGGTGTGCGCCGATCTGGCCGGATATCGGCGCGGACCGCACGTCCTCCTGCGTACCGTCGCCGGCCACGGGAACCTGCGAGCCGGTGTCAGGCGTCTTTCGGGGCGTGGGCGGTCTTGACAACATGCGTACTGTTTCGCGACGTTTGATCCTCGCCGGGCAGTTCGGAACTTGGGGGGCAATCGCGGAACGAGCGTGTACACGGCGTGGAATCGGCTGATACTCAATGAAGTACGACGCGGACTGCGCGTCACGGGGGGAGCGGTCGCCGATGCGATCCGACAACTGGGGGTCACACGCCCTTCCGGCCTGCGCCGCGGCCGGCACGTTCCTCGCGGAACCCGTGGAAGGGCGGTTGATCTGACGTGGATGTCACGGTCCACAGAGTCGACGAGCTGAACGCATCGCTCCGGGAGGCGTGGCACCGGGCGATGGACGAGTCGCCCGAGTACTCCAACCCCTTTCTGGCCCCGGAGTTCGCCCTCGGCATCGGCAGGTACCGCTCCGGCACCCGCGTCGGCGTCCTGCGCGAGAACGGCACACCGGTCGGCTTCCTCCCCTTCGAGCGCAACGCCGTGGGCGTGGGCAGGGCCATCGGCCTGGGTCTGTCCGACTGCCAGGCTCTCGTGCACCGCCCCGGCGTCGCCTGGGACGCCCAGGAGCTGCTGAAGGCCTGCGGTCTGTCGATCTTCGAGTTCGACCACCTGGTCGCGGAACAGAAGCCCTTCGGCCGGTACATCACGGGGACCTTCGCGTCGCCGGTGGTCGACCTCAAGCCCGACCCCAGCGGCTACGCGCAGTGGCTGCGCGGCGCTTACCCGGGGCACGCCAAGACCACACTGAAGAAGGAGCGCCGGCTGGGCCGCGATGTCGGCGAGGTGCGGTTCGAGTTCGACGAGCGCGACCCGCGGATGCTGCGCCGGCTCATGCAGTGGAAGTCCGCCCAGTACCGCAGAACCGGGCGGATGGACCGGTTCGCCCGGCCCTGGATCGTTGATCTGGTCAACCATCTCTTCCAGGTCCGCGAGGAGCACTTCACCGGCGTGCTCTCCGTCCTCTACGCAGGCGACCGGCCGGTGGCCGCCCATTTCGGGCCGAGATCCCGTACGGTCCTCGCCGCCTGGTTCACCGCCTACGACCCCGAACTCCACCGCTACTCGCCGGGCCTGATGATGCATCTGCGCACCGCCGAGGCGGCCGCCCGCAACGGGGTGACGCTCCTGGACCTGGGGCGCGGCGACAAGGAGTACAAGGACTGGCTCAAGACGCGCGAACTGCGGGTGGCCGAAGGATTCGCCAGCCGCCCGCACCCCGTCGCGGCCGCCCACCGGCTGTGGCGGCGACCCGTGCGGGGCCTGCGCAACACGGTCAACGCCCACCCCGAGCTACGCACCCCGGCCGACCGCCTGCTGAGGACGGTCGGCACCCTGCGCAGCCGGGCGGAGGCGGGCGTCAAGGGGCCTCACACCCGCTGAACCCGTCACGCCCGGGCCCGGTGTCAGCCCGCAGCGAAGTCCGGACCGCTCACGGATGCATGGGTGTAAGCATGTAATCCGAACCCTGGGGCGCGTGGGAAAGCCCCTGGGCCGGCGGAAATGTCGACTCGTGGCCGAGACACTCTCCGGGCCCGACCGCTCCCATGAGGAGCAGGCCGCGCTCGACTCCCACTCCCGGATCGTCACCTCGGTCGCCGCCGAGCTCACCCCCAAGGTGGCCGCCCTCAACGTCGCGCACCGGCGCTCCCGGGGGCGCTTCGTGGTCGGCACGGTTGCGCGGTGGTGTTCACCGACGACGGCTTCCTGCTCACGAACGCGCACGTCGTCGGCCATTCCGACGCCGGTACGGCATCCTTCGCCGACGGCACCACCACCCCCTTCCACGTCATCGGCGCCGATCCGCTGTCCGACCTCGCCGTGGTCCGGGCCGACGGGCCCACCCCGCCCCCGGTCCGTCTGGGCGAGGCCGACGCGCTGCGGGTGGGGCAGCTGGTCGTGGCGGTCGGCAACCCGCTCGGCCTGGCCGGCAGCGTCACCGCCGGCGTGGTCAGCGCCCTGGGCCGCTCCCTGCCGACCAGCCCGGGAACCGCGACCCGTGTCGTCGACGACGTCGTCCAGACCGACGCCAACCTGCACCCCGGCAGCCCCGGCGGAGCCCTGGCCACGGCCGACGGCGCTGTCGTCGGCGTCAACACCGCCACCGCCGACGTCGGCCTCGGCCTCGCCATTCCCGTGAACGCCACCAGCCGCAGGATCATCGCCGCCCTGTTTTCCACGGGCCGGGTCCGCCGCGCCTACCTCGGCGTCGCCGGCACCCCGGCCCCGCCGCCGCCGGCCCTCCAGGCCCGTACCGGCGCCCGCACCGGCCTGCGCGTCGTCGAGGTCGTCCCCGCCTCCCCCACAGATGCGTCATCCGCCGTTCGGCGAGATCAAGACGGCCCTTATGCCGAACCCGCGCGAGGACACCTGCCATACCGTTGAGAAACCTCGCCGAGACGGCAAGCAACGCCTTGCGCGCCCGCCGCGCGCCCCGAAGTTACTGACTTCGGCTCGTCAGGATGAACTCTCTCGGAGTGCCTGATAGGGCCGGGTCGTGGCTGTATCCGTGGTGTTTGAGGTATGCGGATGGGGATGGGCTGACTCCTGCAGGACGTCAGCGCCGGGAGACCGCACCGATATGCGGCTCCGCTGCGTGGGCGCGAAGCCCCACCGGCCCGCGGGTTCATCACCGTGCTTCCGGCGGCGCGCTTGGCGCTGCGTCAGGCTTCTGGGGCCGCGATGAAGCGTTCCAGCAGGGTGCACAGCAGGTCCTGGTCGCCCTCGTCCATGTGGTCGAGGAGCCGTGCGGCCACGTCGTCGGCGACGGCGGACGCCTTGGCGAACAGGGCCGTGCCCTGTTCGGTGATCTCGACGGCGTAGGCGCGGCGGTCGGTGGGTGAGGGGCGGCGTACGGCCAGGCCGCGGGTCTCCAGGTCGTCGACGGTGCGCACCATCGAGGACTTGTCGCTGCCGGTGAGGTCGATGAGCCGGCGCTGGCTGAGCGGTCCGTGCAGGTCCAGGTTGAGCAGGACGCCGTAGTGACGGCCCTCGATGCCCAGGGGGCGCAGGGCGTCGGTGAAGGTGTGGGCGGCGCGCCGCTGGGCGCGGCGGAGCAGCGGACCGACGCGGACCCTGCCGGAGCCGGGTGGGCGCGGGGTGGAGTCGGGCGTGTTCATCGGCATCAGCATAGGGCAAGGTGAGATTGGTTCCCATGAGATAGTCCCATGTGGCACTATCTCAAGCATGCCTAAATCGATTGCGCCCGCCTCGCCTCCGGTCCAGGCGGCGCCCCCACCCGCAAACGACGGACGTCCTCCCTTGCGGCGCTGGGCCCTGATGCTCTTCCGGACGGTGGTGACCTGCGAGGCCGTCCTCGCTCTGGGGCAGGCGGTCCTGGCCGGAAGCTTCCTGTCCGGTCACTACGCGGCCCTCGACCTGCACGCGCTCAACGCCTCCGCCACCGGGCTCACCGCCGTCGCGCAGACCGCGGCCGCGCTGCTGCTGTGGCGGCCGGGCGGCGGACCGGGCTGGCCGGCCCTGGCTTCCGTCGCGCTCTTCGGCGCGGAGGCCGGGCAGATAGCCATGGGGTACGGGCGAGTGCTCGCCGTCCATGTCCCGCTGGGCGTGGCAATCATCGCCTGCACCTTCCTGATGCTGGTCCGTGCCTGGCGCCCGGCGGCCGCATGGACCCCGTCCCCCCGTATCGAGGGCGCCGGGCGTAGTGAGGGCTCCGCCGCCGAGGAGGGGTCCGCATGACCGGCGGCATCACCAGGCGCCGACTCCTCGCAGCGGCGGCCGTGGGCGGCGGCGCGCTCACCGCGGGCGGTTGGGCCGTGGCGGGAGGGGTGCTGACGTACGGTCAGCCGGGGCTGCTGCTGCGCAGCCGGGCCCCGCTGCCGAGGCCGTACGAGGTGCCGCTGCCCGTGCCGTCCGTGCTCGCACCGGTCAGCACGGGCGGCGCGGCGGACGTATACGAGATCACCCAGCGGCCGGCGCGGCTGAGGATCCTGCCCGGTCTGGAGACCGACGCCTGGACCTATGACGGGACGTTCCCGGGGCCGACCATCGTGTCCCGTTCCGGACGCCGGACGGTGGTGCGGCACCGCAACGAGCTGCCCCGTCCGACCGTGGTCCATCTGCACGGCGGGCACACCCCGTACGGCAGCGACGGCTACCCGACCGCGCTGATCCTGCCTCACAACAACACGGCAGGCACGGACAGGATGCCGGGCATGCCCGGGGCCGGCGGCGCGCAGGACACCGCCTCCGGGCAGCGCACGTACACGTACCCGATGAAGCAGCGGGCCGCGACCCTCTGGTACCACGACCACCGCATGGGCTTCACCGGACCGAACGTCTGGCACGGGCTCGCCGGGTTCCACCTGGTCCACGACGACGAGGAGGAGGCCCTGCCCCTGCCTGCCGGGGAGCGCGACATCCCGCTGCTGATCGCCGACCGGTCCTTCGCCGCCGACGGCTCCTTCCAGTACCCGGCGCTCGATGCCGGACAGCGCACGGCGGGCGTCACCGACCCGTACATGGACGGTGTCCTGGGCGACGTCATCCTGGTCAACGGGGCGCCCTGGCCTGTGCTCGAAACCCAGCGCCTGCGCTACCGGCTGCGGCTGCTCAACGGCTCCAACGCCCGCCGCTACCGACTGGCGCTCGACCCCGCGCCGCCGGGCGGCGGCGCTCTGGTGCAGATAGGCGGCGACGGGGGCCTGCTGGAGCGGCCGCTCGCGCACGACACCCTGGACATCACCCCAGGCGAACGCTTCGACGTGGTCGTCGACTTCGCCCGCTACCGGCCCGGCACCCGGGTGCGGCTGGTCAACCGCCTGGGCAGCGGTGGCACGGCGGTCGTCATGCGGTTCGACGTCTCCGGTGCCCGGCCTCCGGCCGACGACTCCCGTGTACCGGACCGGCTCTCGGCGATCCCCGCGCCACGGGCCGAGCAGGCCGCAGCGACCCGTACCTTCCACTTCCAGCGGCGGGGCGGATCAGGATGGACCATCAACGGCCGCCCCTACGCGCCCGGCAGACCGCTGGCGACCGTCCGCCTCGGCACCACCGAGGTCTGGCGGTTCGTTACCGACTTCCACCACCCCGTGCACCTGCACCTGAACCACTTCCAGGTGACTGCCCGCAACGGCGGGTCGCCCGGACCGTACGACGCGGGCTGGAAGGACACCGTGGATCTGCGTCCCGCCGAGTCCGTGGAGATCGTCACGCGCTTCACCGACTACCCGGGGCGGTTTCTGCTGCACTGCCACAACCTTGAGCACGAGGACATGGCGATGATGGCCGACTTCGTCACGGAGTGAACCAGAAGACCTCGCGCCGATCACGCAGCTCCGCGGCCAACTACTAACCTCGGTGTTCACTGACATCGGTTCGTCAGGGTGATGCCGGGTCATCGAGGGTCAGGCCGGTGCCCGTTGTGAAGCCGTCGAGGGTGGCGGACCGGTACTGAAGTCGTTTGAGCCGGTTGCGGACCAGGGTTTCGAGCCGGTCTAGGGCGACCACGGCGAGGTTGGCCAGGCTGCGCTTGACGTGTGCCCATACCCACTCAGTCTGCTTGTCACAGTGCAGGGTGCGATGGACAACGGGGTATGGACGCGCCGATTATCAGCAGTGAGGGCCTGTTGCGGCTGGTCGAGTTG
>NZ_JBIWPO010000025.1:0-126703 GCF_044768275.1 Streptomyces sp. NPDC101152
CAAGAACTGACACATCACTGCCCGCTGTCAGCAGCCCCTTCGTCTGCTGACAGCGGGACACAGACCCCCGCAAGATCAATGCGGCGCTGCACTAGTGCCGCGGCAGGCAACGTTTGCCCGGTAAGGAGCGGCGTCCGGGGCGTCCTCTCGGCGTGCCGGACGAAAGCCCTCGGACTGGACGTACTTGGGGTTTCGGCCGGTGCGGCGAGAGGGCGTGCCGGGCGTCGCGACGGGGCAAACGTTGCCTGCCGCGGCACTAGGGGCCACCTGCGGCAGACGCGCCTCACAGCAGCGGGAGTCCGTCGGTCTCCCGTCGCTCCAGCCGGGTCACCAGTTCCGCCGCCGAGGACTTGATGGTCTCCAGGCCGGACCTGCCCCAGGGCCGCGGCTGTGTGTCGGCCACGCACAGGGTGCCCAGCGTCATCCCCGTGCTGTCGATGAGCGGAGCGCCCAGATAGGAGTGGATGCCGAACTCGTCGACGACCGGGTTGCCGGCGAAGCGCGGGTAGTCACGGACGTCCTCCAGGACCAGCGCCTTGCGCCGGACCACCACATGGGGGCAGAAGCCGTGGTCGCGGGCGAGTTCACGGCCCAGCACCGCCGTGGTCCCGTCCGCCCGCACCACGCGCGGTGCCCCCTGCGAGCGGTGCAGGCCGGCGAAGAACTGCCGGTGCTCGTCGATGAAGTTGACCATGGCGTACGGCACCCCGGTGAGCTCGGCGAGCCGGCCGGCGTAGGCGTCCAGCTCGGGCTCCGGACGTTCGCCCAGACCGAGTTCGCCGAGGCGGCGGGTACGGGCGGGGGCCTCTTTGTCCTCCGGAGTGAGCAGTAGCCGGCCGGCGGGACGTGACGGGTCGTACCTCATGGGCGGTCGCTGGGGACGTGGGCGCCGTGGCTCGGCGCGTGCGCCGGTGCGTGGGCGATGAGGTGCCGTACCAGGGTGAGCAGGGTCTGGACGCCCGAACTGGAGATGCGGGCGTCGCAGCGCACGACCGGGATCTCCGGCGGCAGGTCGATGGCGGCGCGGACCTCCTCCGGGTCGTAGTGGTAGGAGCCGTCGAACTGGTTGATGGCGACGATGAAGCCGAGGCCGCGCTGCTCGAAGAAGTCGACCGCGGCGAAGCACTCCTCCAACCGCCGGGTGTCGGCGAGGATGACCGCGCCGAGCGCGCCCTCGGAGAGCTCGTCCCACATGAACCAGAACCGTTCCTGGCCGGGTGTGCCGAACAGGTACAGCACGTGTTCCGGGTCGAGGGTGATGCGGCCGAAGTCCATGGCCACCGTCGTCTCGACCTTGTTCTCGATCCCGTCGAGACGGTCGGTGGCGGCGCTGACCGTGGTGAGGAGTTCCTCCGTGCTCAGCGGCGCGATCTCGCTGACCGCGCCCACGAAGGTCGTCTTGCCGACTCCGAACCCGCCCGCGACCAGGATCTTCAGTGCGGTGGGGAAGGGGTCAGAGCTGTCGTCGTAGTCCATCGAGCACTGCCTCCAGAAGGGCCCGGTCAGTCGGGTTGTGGGTGAACTCGGGGGGCTTGGTGGTCAGCGCCCCGCAGTCGACGAGGTCCGACAGCAGCACCTTGGTGACCACCGCCGGCAGCTTCAGATGGGCGGCGACCTCGGCGACCGAGACGGGTGCCCGGCACAGGTCGAGGGCCTGCTGGTGCTCGGGGCCGAGGTAGCCGAGAGGCGTGGCGCCGGTGGCCATCACGTGCGACAGGAGGTCGAGCGCGATGGTCGGCCGGGTGCGGCCGTTGCTGACCGTGAAGGGGCGCACCAGCCGTCCGGCCGCGTCGTCGAGCCAGGGCCCCTCGCCGGCCGCCGCCACGCTCAAGGCCTCATCGCCGGGGGTTCGACGGAGTGCTGCCGGGGTGCGGTGACCAGGTAGGGACGGACGCTCTTGACCAGCATCGCCATCTCGTAGCCGAGCACCGCCGCGTCGGCCTCGCGGCCGGCCAGCACGGCGAGACAGGTGCCGGAGCCCGCGGTGGTCACGAACAGCAGGGTCGAGTCGAGTTCGACGACCACCTGGCGGACCTCGCCGCCGTCGCCGAAGCGGACTCCGGCGCTGCGGCCGAGGGAGTACAGGCCGGAGGCCAGGGCGGCCATGTGGTCGGCGCTGTCGTGGTCGAGCCCGTGGACCGACTTCACGAGCCCGTCGCAGGACAGCAGAACCGCACTGGTGGTGTGCGGGACGCGCTGCACGAGGCCGCTCATCAGCCAGTCGAGATCGGATACATGGCCGGTCGGCGCTTCGCTCGCCATGGTGGATCGACTCCTTGAGGTACGAAGGTCTGCGGGAGCGGTGGGGACGGGGGTGGAGCGGGAGGGTGTGAGGGGGTGGGCCGCTGGGGTGGTCATCCGGCTGGTGCGCTCCCGTCGTGCCGGGTGGGGTGGTCCGTCCCGCGCGCCGCGGCGGGGCGCGCCTCGGCTATACGGGCCCGGTCCATGTGCGGTCCGCCCATGGGTGCCGGGGCCGTGTGGGGGCGCACCATGTGAGGGGCCGTCGCCGTGTGCTCGGGCCCCGTGTGTTCCGCCTCCAGGTGTTGCTGGGCCTCCGCCAGGCCGATGCCGCGCTGGAAGGCGGCCATCAGTCCAGGGTCGTGGCCGGTGTGGTACTCGCTGTCCTGGCGTGGCGCGGGGCCGTCGCGCAACTGGGGCGCGATGTGCTCCTGGGCGCGGCGGCGGGGCAGTTGGGGCTTGCCCATGGTGCCGCGGACGGTACCGGTGCGCGGCGTCGGCCCGGTGGTCACGTTCTCCGCGACGAGCCGCCGGTCGTCGGGCCGGATCCCGGGCACGGCCTCCGCCGGATTGGGCCGCTCGGCATGGGGACCGCGCACGGGCAGCGGGGCGGGCCCACCGCCGTCGCCCACCCCGGCGCCCCTCCCCGAACCGCCGGCGGCCGAGGCGCCGTCAGCGACAGAACCGCCCAACGTGCCGCCGTCCACCGCTGTGGTGCCGCCCACGCCGCCGTTCGCGAAGGCGCCACCCGCCACGACACCGTTCACCGCAGACCCGCCCACGGTGGTGCCGCCGCCCATGGCGTCCTGCGCCAGGCCGCCATCCGCCGCGGTGTCGCCGCCGGGGCCGGCATGCGCCGGGAACCCGTTCGGCGTCGGCGCGGCGGGGCCGGTGGCCTCCCACTGCTGTGCGGGGTGCGGGCTCGGCGGCGCGGGCACGCGGCGCCCGGGCGGCGTCTGCGGCTGCGGCTGGGCGGGCCGGGGCGGTACGGCGGCCCCGGTGGCACCGTCCTGCGGCTGGGACGCGCCCCCGGGGACGCCCGGCCGCGGGCCCAGCAACCCCTGCGGCACGACGAGCACGGCCTGCACACCGCCGTAGATGTTGGTCTGCAGCCGGACGGTGATGCCGTGCCGCCGGGCGAGCTGCGAGACCACGAACAGTCCGATCCGGCCGTCCGCCAGCAGACTGGCGACGTTGACCTGGTCGGGGTCGGTGAGCAGGGCGTTCATCTTCTTCTGCTCGCCGGCGGGCAGGCCGAGACCCCGGTCCTCGACCTCCACGGCGAGTCCCGAGGTGACGAGGTTGGCCCGCAGCAGGACCTGGGTGTGCGGGGCGGAGAACACCGTGGCGTTCTCGACGAGTTCGGCCAGCAGGTGGATCACGTCGGCGACGGCGTGCCCCCGCAGCGTGCCGTCGATCGGCGGCACGAGCTTGACCCGTGAGTACTGCTCGACCTCGGCGATGGCGGAGCGCAGCACCTCGGTCATGGACACCGGGTGGCTCCACTGCCGGCGTGAGACGGCGCCGCCGAGCACGGCGAGGTTCTCCGCGTGCCGGCGGATCCGGGTGGCGAGGTGGTCGACGTGGAAGAGGCCCTTGAGCAGGTCGGGGTCCTCGATCTCGTTCTCCAGCTCGTCGAGGATCGAGATCTCCCGGTGCACCAGGGACTGCAGCCGCCGGGCGAGGTTCACGAACACCTCGAGCTTCTGTTCGCTGCCCGCCTGGCTGGAGAGCTGGGCGGCCTGCACGACGGCGGTGACGGCGCCTTCGTGCGCCCGGCTCAGGTCGGCGGCGAGCAGCTCGAAGTCGTCGGCGTCGTCGGCGGGCGCACTGCGGGGCCCCGGCTGGGGCGGAGCCTCGCCGCGGCGCAGGGCATCGACCAGGGCGCGCAGATCGGCCTCGCCGCGGGCGGCGGCGCGACGCAGGACGCCCACCCGTTCGCTCACGGTCCGCGCGGCGCGGTCGGCTGCCACGGCCGCGATCACGATGCCGGCCAGGGCGACCGAGACGGCGCCGCCGAGGACGCCCCACAGGGCGGGGCCGGGCCGGGTCCCGGTGGAGCGGATGGTGAACAGCACGGCCGCGCTGGCGCTGAGGGCGACCGCGATGGGCGGCAGGACGGCGAGCCTGAGCAACTGGGGCCGTATGTGGTTCTCGGGCAGCGAGGCAGCGGTGCGGGCGACGGGCCGTCCGTGCCGTCCGCCCTCGCGGCGGTCTGCGCGTGCGGCCGGTGCGCGGAGGTGAGACATCGGTGTCCTCGTCGTGCTGGTCCGTCGGTGCCAGGGGCGCGGGCTGCGCGGTTCGGGCAGGCGTTGCCCGATGGACACTCACAGTAGTCGCCAAGGCATCATGTGCGGTGGGCAGTTGACAAAGTCCCACGCGGAGCGTCCCGCTCTGGTATGAGGCGTCGTACGACAGACCGATAAACCCAGCGGACGGCCGGCCCCACTCCATAAAGGATCGATCGGAGCTGGTCAGAAGCGGTCACCGGAAATGATGGAGGGCCGGGGAGCCATCGCTCCCCGGCCCTCGCCCGTCGCCGTTGCCTGTCCGCCCACCGATCGGACCGGACCGTTCGGGACCGTCACGAGCCCCGATGAGTCATCCCCTGAACATCACTGTCCGTGTCAACCGTCGGGGCCTTCTCACGCCTTCGGCTGGGTGAAGCGCAGGCTGTTGCCGAAGGGGTCCCGCAGGCCGCAGTCGATGCCGTACGGACGCTCGGTGGGCTCCTCGGTGAACTCGACGCCCTTGGCCCGCAGGGTCTCGTACGTCTTGCGGCAGTCGTCCGTGCTGAAGATGAGGAAGCCGCCGGTCGCGCCCTTGGTCAGCAGGTCGCGGACCTGCTCCGCGGTCTCCTCGGACAGCCGCGGGGGGCCGGGCTTCTCCAGCAGGACCTGGCGCTCGGGGTGCCTGGGCACGTTGACGGTGAGCCAGCGCATGAAGCCGAGGTCGGCGTCGGTGTTGACCTCGAGGCCGAGCTTTCCGACGTAGAAGTCGAGGGCCTCGTCCTGGTCGAGGACGTAGATCTGCGAGTGCGTGATTCCTGTGAACATGGGGATCACGCTACGAGCCCGCCCCCGCGAAAACTTATCCAAAACTGCTCAGTCGGCCGGACGAGGCAAACACCGAGCGGCGAACGGTGAGCGCCTGGCGGGCGGTCAGGCGCCCGGTCGCATCCACGCCATGGTGAAGCAGGTCGGTACGTCCAGGGCCACGGCCTGTTTGCGGTACTCCCTCGGTGAACGGCCCACGACGTCGCGGAAGGTGCGGCTGAAGGTGCCCGGGCTGGCGAATCCGACCTCGAAGCAGATGTCCGTGACGCTGCGATCGGTCTCCCGCAGCAGGAACATCGCCCGCTCGACCCGGCGGCGCTGCAAGTAGCGGTGCGGTGTCTCGCCGAACGTGGCGCGGAAGGTGCGCGCGAAGTGAGCCGGGGACACATGGGCGATCCGGGCCAGCGCGGGTACGTCCAGCGGCTGCGCGTAGGCGCGGTCCATCGCGTCCCGGGCCCGGAGCATCCGGCGGTTGGTCTCTTCGGCGGCGCGGCTCACGGCGTCATCACACCACGGGGTGGGCTTTCCCCGGGATACCGCATTCGAACTGCTGCTGGCCCACCAGACCGATCCCACCCGGGCCGACCGCATGGGCGACACACCGCCGCCCAGCCCGCCGGCGGCCTCACCCCCGCAGGCAGCGTCCGGCGCGAGGAGGTGCACCGGTAGCTGCGCGAACACCGCATACCGGTGGAGCCTGGCGCGGCGCCGTATCCAGTGCGGCTGGCTCTCGCCCACGAGGTCGAGGTCGTCACGAGACGCGACCGGAGTGATCTCCGGAACGGGCCACGTGCGGTTCAGCGGCAGGGACACGTCCTTCCACCAGGGACGCGTGGGCAGGTCGCCGGCAGGCTCGAAAGGCTGGCCCGGCACGGGCAGGGCGACCGCCTGCCCGACGGCGGTGGCTGCGGCCGGCGTCCACTCCCCCGGCTCGGCCCAGGGATGCGTCGAGGTGGGCCCGCATGCCCTCCTCGGGCGTCATGTGGACGCCCGCCACTGCCGTCCCGGCGACACCGTCACCGTCCGCCACGTCCGCCACGTCCGCAGAGGCGCCCGTCGAGGTGGCGGAGACCGGTCCCGGTATCCCCGCCGACGAGCTGCCGCATGTCTTCGACCGTCCGTGGCGCGGTGCCCGCGCTCGTGCCGGAGGCGGCAGCGGCCTTGCCGTGGTCAAGGAGCTGGTCACCGCCCACGGCGGCACGGTCACCGCGGGCTCCGAACCAGGCGGCGGGACGCGGATGACGCTCCGGCTGCCCAGGGCCGCGCCCGACGGGGCACGGCTCGTTCCCAGCCCCGGCGCCGAGCCGCCAGTCACCTCTCGGGCAAATACCCCTAGGGGTATTTGACGGCCCCCTTCGGATCGCCGTATTCTCGCCGGAGAGATACCCCCGGGGGTAATTGAGGAGGCAATCAAGTGGCTCGCGAAGTGACACAGGAAGCGTTCGCGGCGGCCTGGGCCGACGGCGCACTCGTCATCGACGTGCGGGAGGCGGACGAGTACGCCGCCGGACACGTGCCCGGCGCCCGCCTGATGGCGCTGCGTACCGTGCCCGCCCGGTGCGGTGAACTGCCCAGCGACCGACCGGTGTTCGTGATCTGCGCCAGCGGCAACCGCAGCAAGACGGCTGCCGACTGGATGAACTCCCGTGGCGTCGACGCCTACTCCGTGACCGGCGGCACGGGCGCCTGGGCCCGCGCCGGGCGTCCCGTCGCGGCCGGTTCGCACGAGCACGCCGCCTGACCCCGTCCGGCACCCGTGCAACGGCCAGCCGGAAAGGAGCCCGCCTTGGCCGCCACACCCTTCCCCACCGACACTCCGATCTCCGGCCGCCACCGCGTCGCCGTGATCGGCGGCGGCAGCGCCGGCATCAGCGTCGCCGCCCGCCTCCGCCGCGCCGGAGTCGGCGACATCACCCTGATCGAACCGTCCGACACCCACTGGTACCAGCCGCTGTGGACCCTGGTCGGCGGTGGCCAGGCACCCCTGCGCGCGACCCGCCGCCCCGAGGGATCGGTCATCCCGGACGGCGTGCGCTGGATCCGCCGCCGCGCCCTGGCCGTGGACCCCGACAGCCGCACGGTGGCCCTGTCCGGCGACGCCGAACTCACCTACGGGCACCTGGTCGTGGCGCCCGGCCTGCAGTTGGACTGGGGCGGCGTGCCGGGGTTGGCCGAGGCGGTCGGGCGCGACGTGGTGAGCAGCAACTACGCACCCGAGTACGCCGCGCGGACCTGGGAACTGATCCAGCAGATGCGCTCGGGCACGGCCGTCTTCACTCATCCGGCGACCCCGCTGAAGTGCGGTGGCGCCCCCCAGAAGATCGCCTACCTGGCCGCCGACCACTGGCGCAGGCGGAAGGTCCTCGACGACATCCGGATCGTCCTCGTCATCCCCGATCCGGCGATGTTCAAGGTGCCCGCCTGGTCGCAGGTCCTGGAGACGGTGGCCGCCCGGTACGGCATCGAGGTGCGGCTGCGTTCCGAGATGACCGCCGTCGACGGCCACGCCCGCGAAGTCACGGTCACCGACCACGCGAACGGCACGAAGGAGACCATCGGCTACGACCTCCTGCACGCCGTTCCTCCGCAGAGCGCCCCCGACTGGGTCAAGACGAGCCCGCTCGCCGACCCGGCCAGCCCGCAGGGCTTCGTCGCCGCCGACAAACACACCCTCCGACACCCTTCCTACGACAACGTCTTCGCCCTCGGCGACGTGGCGAACCTGCCCACGTCGAAGACCGGTGCCGCGGTGCGCAAGCAGGCCCCGGTCGTGGCCGGCAACCTGCTCGACGTCATGAACGGCCGTTCTCCGTCGCACCGGTACGACGGCTACACGTCCTGCCCGCTGGTGACCGCCCGGGACCGGATGTTGCTCGCCGAGTTCGACTACGACCTCAACCCCACCCCGTCCCTCCCGCTGCTCGACCCCTTCAAGGAGCGGCGCACGATGTGGCTGTTCAAACGGTACGGACTGCCGCCGGTCTACTGGCACGGCATGCTCACCGGCCGCCTCTGACCGGTCGGCCCGGGCACCCCCCGACCCGGGCCGACCACCGCCCCTCCGCCCTCCTACAGGGGCGGGCCAGCGCCTTCTATGTACCCCCCGGGGTAATCCACCTCGTCCGACAGGGAGGTCACCCGACCATGTTCTTCGCCCAGTACTACCTCGACTGCCTCTCCCAGGCGTCCTACATGATCGCCGACGAGACCACCGGCAAGGCCGTCGTCGTCGACCCGCGCCGCGACATCTCCGAGTACCTCACCGACGCCGCCGCCCACGGTTTCACCATCGAGGCCGTCATCAACACCCACTTCCACGCCGACTTCCTCGCCGGCCACCTGGAACTCGCCGATCGAACCGGAGCCTGGATCGGCTACGGACAGCGCGCCGAGGCCGAGTACCCCATCCACAAGCTGGTCGACTGCGAACGCATCACCCTCGGCGACGTCCAGCTCCAGATCCTCGAAACCCCCGGTCACACCCCGGAATCGATCAGCGTCCTGGTGTACGAGCACATAGGCGACGCCGTCCCCTACGGCGTGCTGTCCGGCGACGCACTGTTCATCGGCGACGTCGGCCGCCCCGACCTGCTCGCCTCGATCGGCGTGACGGCCGACGAACTCGGCCGCATGCTCTACGACACCATCCAGCACAAGCTGATGGCCCTCCCGGATGCCGTGCGGGTCTTCCCCGCCCATGGCGCCGGATCCGCCTGCGGCAAGAACCTCTCCCCCCAGCGCCAGTCCACCATCGGCGAACAGCGCGCCACCAACTACGCCTGCCGCCCGATGAGCGAGGAGACGTTCGTGTCGCTGGTGACGGAGGGCCAGCCGTCCGCGCCCGCCTACTTCGTCTACGACGCCATCCTCAACCGCAAGGCACACGGCCTGTACGACCCGGCCAACGCGCCCCGGCCGCTTTCGGTCGAGGAGTTCATGCAGCGGCGCGCGGCAGGAGCGGTCGTGGTCGACGCCCGCTCGCCGCAAGACTTCGCGCCCGGGTATCTGCGCGGCTCGGTCAACGTGCCCGCGGACGGCCGGTTCGCCGAGCAGGCCGGCATGGTCGTCGCCCCCGAACAGGACGTCGTCGTCATCGCTCCGCAGGACCGCGAGGAGGAGGTCGTCACCCGGCTGGCCCGGATCGGCTTCGACAAGGTCGGCGGCTACCTGCGCGAGCCCGAAGGCGCCTTCCCGGCCCTGGCCGACGAGATGGAACAGGCCAGCCGCCTCACCGCCGACGAACTGCGCCACCTGCTGGACGGGGACGAACCGCCGCTCGTGCTGGACGTGCGCAACACCGCAGAGCGCGAAGAGGGCTCCATCGAGGGCTCACTGCACATCCCGCTGGCCGAACTCGCGCGCCGCGTCGAGGAGCTACCGGCCTACCGTCCCCTGGTCGTGCACTGCGCGGGCGGTCACCGCTCCTCCATCGCGGCCAGCCTGCTGCGCCACCAGGGCCGTACCGACGTCTCCGACCTGCTCGGCGGCTACGGCGCCTGGCTCACCCTGCCCGCATCCGCCGACGTCTGATCCACCCGCGCACCGGGCGGCGATCAGGCTGCCGGCCGCCGCCCGCTCCCCATCGAGACAGCACGCATCACCGACAGCAGGGACCCCCGATGTCCCTCCATGCCGGCAAACCACGCCTCGACCCCGCCCGCACGCCCGGCGAGTTCCGCACCGCCCACATCCCCGGCTCCTACAACGTCCCCCTCAACACCCTGCGCGAACACCGCGCCGAACTGCGCCACCACCTCCACGAGGACGTCATCCTCATCTTTCGCTCCGGAGCTCGCGCCGCCCAGGCCGAAGAGGCCCTCGTCGAAGCCGGACCGCCCAACCTGCGCGTCCTCGACGGCTGCGTCCTGGCCTGGGAGACCGCCGGAGGCCCGCTCACCCGCGGGCCCGAACGCTTGGCCCCGTGACCTGGCCCGCCTGCTCCTCCTGCACGCCGGCCCGGCCGAGCACGGCACCGAGCCCGTCGGGCCGACACGCGAGGACTCCCCCCTGGCGTGACAGGCGATGGCGCGGCCCTGCCGCTCGCGCGGCACCGGCTCGACGACACGGCACTCGGTCGGATCACGCCCGAGGAAGGACGTACCGAACTCGGCGTTCGACCGTTCCGCCACGTCCCGCGGCAGGGTCCACCCCGCCACCGCCACGCCCGTGCCGTGGGCGGCGAACAGCGCGGCGCTGGTGGCCCGTTGATGATCCCGGTGCCCGGTGACGCCCCCCGGGTCGAACACCAGCAGGTGGCTGGGGCGCCGCTCGTCGATCAGCCGGGCCACCTCCCCGGCGAGCCGGTGCGGCGGAACACCGTCGAGGCCACCGTCCGGGTGCCCGGACAGCTCCACCCGCTCGGACACCCGGCTCCCGTGCCGCGCACCCAAGTTCGTCCGCGCGCAGGGCATGCAGGTCGCCGGGCCTGCCGTGCAGGGTGGACGCCTCGCCATGGGTGCAGCAGAGCACGGCTGTGGGCACACCGGACCGGACAGCAGGGCGAGCAGGCCACCCAGGCCGAACGACTCGTCGTCGGGATGGGCGACCACCGCCAGCACCCGCCGCATCCCGCCCGGCAGCCCGCGCCCTGCGCCCGTGTCGGCCATCTCAGGTGTAGATGATCTGGCCGCCGGCCGCGTGCTCGTAGAACTCGCCGACCGTGATGATGCCCTGGACCTGCTCGACCAGGTCATCCTTGTCGAGTTCGAAGAGGTCGACGGATGCCTTGCAAGCGTAGATGCCCGCGCCGGTGTCGGCGATCATCTCGATGAACTCCGGGATCGGCGGGATGTCGAGTTTGTCCATCTTGCGTTCCATGTAGCGGGTGACCAGGTCCGGGACCCCCGGCATGCCGCCCAGCAGGGTCGGCAGATGCAGACCGGGGTTGCCGACGGTGGCCAGCTTGATGTGCTCCCAGTGCTTCTTCGTGATGGCATCGAGGCCGAAGAAGGTGAAGAACAGGTCGGCCTCGATTCCCTCGGCGCGGGCACCGTTGGCCATGATCAGGGCCGGGTAGATCCCTTCCAGGGATCCCTTGGAGACGATGATCGAGACCTTCTCGATGGTTGCGGTGGCGGCCATGACGGCTCACGCTCCTCAGATGCAGCCGCGCGGCTTGGGGATACCGGCGATCTTCGCGGCAGTCTTCGCCGGCCCCTTGGGAAACAGCTGGTAGAGCTCCTTGACGCTCACACCGGAGGTCTTGCCGAGAACCCGCACGGTCGGGCCGGTGCCCTTGGCCGCGTACTGCTCGCGCATGAAGCGGATGACGATCCAGTGCCGGTCGGTCAGCGTGTCGATGCCGGCCTCCTTGGCGATCTGCTCGGCCATCGGCTCCGTCCAGCACGCGGGGTCGGTGAAGAAGCCCTCGTCGTCGACGGGGATGTCGGTGTTGTCGTAGGTGGTGGTGGGCATGACGGGGTCCTCTCCCCTGGGCCTGGACGCACACGTGGCCGCGGCCGGACACGTGGTTCTCAGTCCGATACGTGATGCTTGCCGTGCTCGGGCATCGCCGAGCCGATACCGGGCAGTTCCCGGCCGGGCAGCAGGCTGTGCCAGTACAGCCACTCGAAGGCGAGCTTGCCGAGGTGGGCGGCGTGCGACTCCTTCAGCAGCGGCAGACCGACCGGGCCCGGGAAATGGCCGGGCAGCGGCTCGGTGTCGTAGTTGAAGTCGATCAGCAACGCCTTGTGGAAACCCGTCTCCACGAAGCAGTTGGCGTGCCCGTCGAACGAGGCATCCAGCGGCTGCCCGGCAAGGAACCGGCCGATGTTGCGCACCAGCACCTCGCCCTCGAAATGGGCCACCGATCCGGCCTTGGAGGCGGGCAGGCCCGCCGCGTCCCCGATCGCGAACACCTCGGGCCGGACCGGGAGTTGCAGGGTGTGCGGGTCGACGGGGACGAAGCCGAGTTCGTCGCCCAGCCCCTCGGAGCGCTCCACGTACTCGGCGCCGCCGTGCAGGGGCACCACGACCGCCAGGTCGAAGGGCACTTCGCGCTCGTCGTACGACACCAGCCGACCGCGTTCGCCATCGACCTCGCCCAGGGTGAACTCCGTGACCAGCTCGATGCCCTTGTCCTTGAGAAGCCCGCCCAGCGCCCTGGCGGCGACCGGCTTGGTGAACGCCCCGTCGAGCGGGGTGGCGTACGTCAGCTCGACCCGGTCCCGGATGCCCCGGTGCTGGAAGTACCAGTCCGCCAGGAAGGCGAACTCCAAAGGCGCGACGGGGCACTTGAGGGGCAGGTCGGCGACATCGATCACCAGACGGCCGCCCTCGAAGCGCTCCAAAGCTTCGTGCAGGCCCACGGCTCCGGGAAGGTCGTAGAAGGTGAAGACCTTCTCGCGCCAGCCGGTTCCGGTCAGCCCCTCGGTCTCCTCCGGCAGCAGCCTGGCCCCGGTGGCGAGCACCAGGACGTCGTACGGCAGCCGTACGCCACCGGCGAGGTGTACAGTCCGCGCGTCCAGGTCGACCCGCTCGATCCGCGCCTGCTTGTAGTCGACGGCCGCGTCCAGCTGCCGGGGACGGGGGCGGACGAGGTGATCGGGCTGGGCCAGCCCGAAGGGCACGAACAGCAGGCCGGGCTGATAGAGGTGGTCGTCGTTCTGGTCGACGACCGTGATCCGGAACTCGCGCCGGTCGTACGTGCGACACAGGCGGTTGGCCGTCATGGTGCCGGCGGTTCCGCCACCGAGAATCACGATGTGTTTGCCCATGACCCCACTGTCGTACGGCAGATGACAGCCAGGCATGGGCCGCTGGTCCCACCCGAGTACCCACCCGGGTATTTCTTCGGCCAGGCCCACCGGCCCCAGGCCTCCATGTACCTGGCACGAACACCCTGATAAAATACCCAGCAGGGTATATCGCCGCATATGCAGGCACGAGGGCCGAACGGTCCCCGGCGCACCCCGTCCGTCCCTCACCCCGCCCCTGCACTCAGCGGTCGACTGGAGTCCGGAGCAGTCGACATCAGCGAGAAGGGCTCGGCCATGACCGGCAGCACACCGCAGACCCTCAGCACGAACCGCACCCAGTCCGGGGACGTGCACCGCCTGGAGGTCATCCACGTAGAAGGCGACGTCTACAGCGTGGACATCCGCGAACACCGCCTCCATGTCGACCAGCCGCTGGCGGCGGGCGGCACGGACACCGCGCCCACGCCCACCGAGCTCTTCGCAGCGTCACTGGCCACCTGTGTCGCGTTCTACGCGGGCCGCTACCTCCACCGGCACAGCCTGCCCCAGGCCGGTCTGCGCGTCCGCACGGAGTTCACCATGGCCACCGACCGACCGCCACGTGTCACCTCCCTGCGCCTCGTGATCGTCCCGCCGCCCGAGCTGCCCGAGCGACGGCGTGCGGCCCTGCTGGCCGTGGCCTCGCACTGCACGGTCCACACCACCCTCCACCAGCCGCCCGAGACCGGCATCGAGCTGGCGCCATGAGTACGACCTCGGTGCCGGCCGTGCCGGCACTGCTGGAGCGCATCCGCAGCGGCCTGATCGGCGACGACGAGGTACTCGACGGGCCCTACGGCCCGAAGCGAATCGTCTACGCCGACTACACCGCCTCCGGCCGCTCCCTCGACTTCATCGAGGACCTGATCCGCGAGCAGGTGCTGCCGTGCTACGGCAACACCCACACCGAGAGTTCCAGCACCGGGTTGCAGACGACCCGGCTGCGCGAGGACGCCCGCCGGATCATCCGCGACGCGGTCGGCGGCACCGAGGACGACCTCGTCATCTTCTGCGGCTCCGGCGCGACGGCCGCGGTCAACAAACTCGTCGGCATCCTTCAGCTGCGTCACCCGGAGAAGCCGCCCGAGGCCGAGCGTCCGGTGGTCTTCGTCGGGCCGTACGAGCACCATTCCAACGAGCTGCCCTGGCGTGAGTCCATCGCCGACGTCGTGGTGATCGGCGAAGATCCCGAAGGCCACGTCGACCTGGCCCAGCTCGAGGTGGGCCTACGGCGGTACGCCGATCGTCCGCTGCTGATCGGCAGCTTCTCCGCCGCCTCCAACGTCACAGGCATCCTCACCGACACCGACCGCATCGCACGGTTGCTGCACACCTACGGCGCGCTGTCCTTCTGGGACTACGCGGCGGCGGCACCGTACATCCCGATCGGGGTGGCTGAGAGCGCTCCGGGCGCCGGGGACCACAAGGACGCGCTGTTCCTGTCCCCGCACAAGTTCGTCGGCGGCCCACAGACCCCCGGCGTGCTCGTCGTGCGCCGCGAGCTGGTGCGCAACCCGGTGCCCACCGCGCCCGGCGGCGGCACGGTCGCCTTCGTCGATCCCCTCGGCCACCGTTATCTCGACGACCCGGTGGCCCGCGAGGAGGGCGGCACCCCCGCGATCGTCGAATCCATCCGGGCCGGGCTCGTCTTCGCCCTCAAGCAGGCCGTCGGCACCGACACCATCCAGGCCGCGGAAGAACACCACTGGCGCCGCGCGCTCGCCGAATGGGACCGCAACCCCGACATCGAGATCCTCGGCAACCACCACGCCCGCCGCCTGTCCATCGTCTCCTTCCGCATCCGCCACGGCGAACAGGTCTACCTGCACCACAACTTCGTCGTCGCCCTCCTCAACGACCTGTTCGGCATCCAGGCCCGCGGCGGCTGCTCCTGCGCGGGCCCCTACGGCCACCGCCTGCTCGGGATCGACGCCCCCACCTCGCACGCCCTGCTCGACGAGGTCGTCCACGGCTGCGACGGCATCAAACCCGGCTGGGTCCGCGTCAACTTCAACTACTTCATCAGTGACACCGTCCGCGACTACCTCATCGACGCCGTCGCACTGATCGCCACGCACGGTCACCGGCTCCTGCCCGACTACCGCTTCGACCCGCACACCGGACAGTGGCGCCACCACAGTGGCATCACCCGGCGCCCGCTGCGACTGACCGACGTGCGCTTCCGCGTCGACGGCCGGATCTCCGCTCCGGCCGTCCGCCACCGCCGGCTGGGCGAGGAGGCACTGTCCGGTCAACTCGCCCGTGCCCGTGCCGTGCTGGCCGCTCGTCCCGACGGGCTCGACGACGGCCCCACCGGACTGCCGGCCGACTTCGAGCGCATGCGCTGGTTCCCGCTGCCGCCCGCCTGCCTGGAACAAACCCGGGCCGGCACCGGTTGAACCGAGCAGACCAAGATACCCCACCGGGTATACAGGAGCGGAGGGAAACCCCATGCCGACCGTCGAACTGACCAAGGGCAACTTCGAGGAGACCGTCACCGGCTCCCAGATCCTGCTGATCGACTTCTGGGCCGCCTGGTGCGGACCGTGCCGGATGTTCGGCCCCGTCTACGAGAAGGCGGCCGAGCGCCACCCGGACATCGTCTTCGGCAAGGTCGACACCGAGGCCCAGCCCGAACTCGCCGGCGCCTTCCAGATCTCCTCCATCCCCACCCTGATGGCCGTCCGCGACCGGACCGTCCTGTACTCGCAGCCCGGCGCGCTGCCACCGCAGGCCCTGGAGGAACTCATCGGCAAGATCCGGGCCGTTGACATGGAGGACGTTCGCCGGAAGGCCGCCGCGGGCTCTGCGGAAGCGAACTGACGCCCAAGGCGCCCATCAACCATGAAGGGCGCCCTGGAACGTCGGGCTCAGTGGGCGCGAAGAGCGGCGAGTGCCGCGTCGAGGTCGGCCCCGCGGGCGCGGTTGTGCGGCAGCTTGCCGAGCATGACGGCCATGCCGCAGGTGTTGGTGAGGGCGGAGAAGACCAGGCCGCCCGCGATGCCGGCCGAGAGCAGGAGGAGGGCCGGATGCATGAGCAGGCCGAGAACGAGGCCGAGGAGGACCAGGCTGCCGGCAGTGAAGCGCACCTGGCGTTCCATGCTCCAGCCCGAACGGGTGTCGCAGGCGGCGGGGATGTGCAGGTCGTGCCCCTCGGCGGCCCAGGCGCCGGTGCCGCCGGCGAGGGTCGCCGTGGCGATGCCCTGCTCGGCCAGCAGCTTGCAGGCGTTCTCCGAGCGGGCGCCCGAGGCGCACACGACGAGGACGTCGCCGCGCTCGGCGGCGTGCCGTATCTCCGGCAGCGCCCGCCGGACGTGATCCTGGGGGATGTTCAGGGCGCCGGGCAGATGGCCTGAGGCGTACTCGGCGGGCGTGCGCACGTCGATGACGGTCAGCTCGTGCAGCCGCGTGCGGGCCTGGTCCGTGCCGAGGGCGACAGGGGTCGGGAAGTTGGTCATGACGAGTGCGATCCTTAACGGTCGACGCCGTCCCGAACAGGGACGTACAGTACCCCTAGGGGTATTTTTCGAGGGAGTGATCGTGGAACTGGAGCTTGAGGGTGCGGACCTGAAGGCCGTGCTGAACCGGCTGCGCCGGGCGCAGGGTCAGATCTCCGGGGTGATCCGGATGATCGAGGAGGGGCGCGACTGCGAAGACGTCGTCACGCAGCTCGCCGCAGCATCGCGCGCGCTGGACCGTGCCGGTTTCGCGATCATCGCGACGGGCCTGCAGCAGTGCGTGACCGACATGGAGTCAGGGCGCAAGAACGGTGAGGACCCGGAGGCGATGCGCGCCCGTCTGGAGAAGCTGTTCCTGTCTCTGGCCTGATCACGCATCTCTCACGACCTCATACCACCGCGTCGATGAGCATGAAGGCGGCCACGGCCAGCAGCACCAGGGCGAAGATGCGCTGAAGCGTGTGCCCGGTGACCTTCGTGGCCAGCCGCTTGCCGTCCCAGGCACCGAGGATCGCGGCTCCGATGAACGGGCCGACCACCGCCCAGTCCAGCCCCTCGACCGTGCCGGCCCGCATCGACAGTGCGGCCAGCGAGTTGACGGTGATGACCAGCAGGCTGGTGCCCACCGCGCTGCGCATCCGCATGCCCAGCACCCCCACCAGCGCCGGTACGGCGAGAAAGCCGCCGCCGACGCCGAGGACACCGGTGACCGCGCCAAGGCCGGCACCGGCCGCCGCCGCCCGCACCGGCCGTACCGTCACGGCGCCTTCCGCGGCGGGGCGGGAGCGCAGCATGCGCACGGCGGCCACTCCTGCGACCACGCCGAAGGCTGCCGTGAGCACGGCCGCCGGGACACGGGCGGCCAGTGCGCCGCCCAGCATCGCCGGGCCGATCCCGGCCGCCGCGAACAGCAGCCCGGTACGCCAGCGCACATGCCCGTCGCGGGCATGCGCGACCATCGCGGTGACCGAGGTGAGCGTGACGATGACCAGGCTCGCGGTCGTCGCCACGACGGGGCTGAAGCCGAGCAGGTAGATCAGGGCCGGGACGGCCAGCACGCTGCCGCCGCCGCCGAGCGCGCCGAGCGCCAGGCCGATGACTGCTCCGGCGGCCAGGGCGAGTATGAGTGCGCTCACGCGACGGTGCCGCTCTGTCTGCGCGCGTCCACCACCGGCAGCCCCGCCTTGGCCCAGTCCCGCATCCCGCCGACCACGTCGACGGCTTCCGAGCCCCGGGCGACAAGCAGTTCGGCGGCCTGCCGGGAGCGGTTGCCGGAACGGCAGATCACGATCAGCGGCCGTGTCTGCGCGTGGGCGGGCAGCCCCGCCCCGGCGGCCAGCGCCGACAGGGACAGGTGCACGGCCCGTGGCGCGTGCCCAGCCTGCCACTCGTAGGGCTCGCGCACGTCCAGCAGCACGGCGTCACTGCCGGCATCGGGGTTGCCGTGCCCGGTGCGTATGGCCGCCTCCTGCACACTCACGCGCCCCGGGCCGCCCCGGGCCCGTCGGAAGATGCTCATCTCGGTTTCTGGCTCCTGTTTCGTCACGTCGTCAGGGAAGATCGGCCGGCCTCCGCGGCGTCCGGCGCCGTCAAGAGGTCCGGAGGGTGAGTCCCGCCTTCTCGGCCATCTCGAAGGAGTCGTCCACGGCGACGACGTCCCGGCCGGCGGCGTCCAGCAGGGAGGCGGCGATCGCGGCGCGCATCCCGCCGGCGCAGTGCACCCAGACCTCGCCCTCGGGAACCTCGTCGAGGCGGCGGGGCAGGGTGTGGATCGGGATGTGGACCGAACCCTCGACGAATCCACCCGTACGTTCGGATGCCCGGCGCACGTCGAGGACCACGACGCCGCCCCGCAAGCACCCCGCGAGATCGGCGAACGTCGCCCGGCGGATGGACGCCGGCGTCTCGCCCGCGCGCACCCAGTCGGTCGGCCCGCCGGTGGCCGCGGCGGCCGGGCGGTCGATACCCACCCGCACCAACTCACGCTGTGCCGCTGCGAGTTGTTCGGGCGACTCGGCGAGCAGGGTGACCGGCTTGCCCCACGGGATCAGCCAGGCCAGATACGTGGCGAGCTGCCCCTCCGCCTCGAAGTTGAAGGAGCCCGCGAGGTGCCCGGCGGCGAAGGCGACCCGGTTGCGCAGATCGACCACCCACTCCCCCTCATTCAGCCGCGCGGCGATCTCGTCGGCGCCCGCGACGGGCGGCGGGGTCAGGTCGACGGGCGCGGGTCCGGCGGCGTTGGCCGGGCCCATGTGTGTGTAGTAGGCGGGCACGTCGTCCAGGCCGGCCAACAGGTCGGCGACGAAGGTGTCGACGTCCCGGGTAAGGGCCTCGTTGGACACCTTCTCCTTGCCGATGGTGGTGTCGCCGCCCTCGGCCTGGGAGGAGGAGCAGAAGCTGCCGAAGCCGTGCGTGGGCAGCGCGGCCGTCTCGTCGGGCAGCTCGGCCGCCAGCCGGTGCGCGGAGGCGTGCTGGGCGCGGGCAAGGCCCTCGGTCAGCCGGGGCTCGACCAGGTCGGGGCGGCCGACGGTGCCGATGAGCAGCGAACCACCGGTGAACGCCGCGACCACCGTGCCGTTCTCCTCCAGGACGTAGGAGGTGTGGTGCGGGGTGTGCCCGGGGGTGGCCAGCGCGCGCAGGATCAGGCCGGCGCCGGTGTCGATCTCCGTACAGTCGCCGTCGCGCACCGGTACGCGCTCAAAGGAGACGCGGGCCCCGGCGGGCACGAGGTAGGCGGCGCCCGTGATCCGGGCGAGCTCCAGGCCGCCGGTCACGTAGTCGTTGTGCACGTGCGTCTCCACAACGTGGGAGATCCGCACCCCGCGCCGAGCGGCTGCTTCCAGCACCCGGTCGAGGTCACGCGGCGGGTCGACCGCGACCGCCGCCCGCTCACCGCCCGCCAGGTAGCTCCGATTGCCGAGCCCCGACACCTCGATCGTGTCGACGAAGAACACGAGGTACTCCCTTCAGTGCAGATTTACCCCAGGGGGTATATCTTCGACGGTAGCATGAGTACCCCGGGGGGTATTTTCAAGGACAGGGAAGCCCGCGGAAAACAACTCCCGAGTACCTCGCACATCGGCTGGACACCCGTCCCGCACCACTCGAGCCGACAAGAAAGGCCATCGCCATGCGCTATGACCGCACCGTGCACCTCGACACCGACTTCGCCACCGCCGTGGAGCGCGTCCGCGACGCCCTCGCCGCCCAGGGGTTCGGCATCCTCACCGAGATCGACGTCACCGCCACCCTCAAGGCCAAGCTCGACCACGACATGGAGGACTACGTCATCCTCGGCGCCTGCAACCCGCCCCTCGCCCACCGCGCCCTGGAGACCGACCGCTCCATCGGCCTGCTGCTGCCCTGCAACGTCGTCGTGCGCCGCGACGGAAACCACACCGCCGTACAGGCCCTTGACCCGAACACCATGGTCGCCCTCACCGAACTCGACGCCCTGCGCCCGGTCGCCGAAGAGGCCACCCGCCGCCTCGACTCCGCCCTCGCCTCACTCACCACACCCGGCGCGAAGTGCTGAGCAGGGGCGCGGCCCTCACGGAAACCGCGTCGCGGGCAAGAGCGGCCCCAAGCCGGATAACCCCCGTGGTTCTGCAGGGCTTCATATACGGGTTCTCCACCGCACCCGCCTCGGGGACCCCCGGTCGGCCGACGGCGTCCGGCGGAGGACGTCGAACCTGAGGACGCCGCTCCTGACGGTCAGGTCACCCGACTTTCAGACGTTCCTCACCCGATGCGTCCCCGCGCGTGGGGACGTACGACTGCACAGCCTGGGGCTCCCACTCGACGGCCATGAGGACGACCTCACCCCCGGTCCCCTCCTCGGCGCACTCGGCCAGCCGCGTGGACAGCCGACCCAGGCACGCATCCGGCGCCAGAGTGGCCAGGCCGTCCGGAGCACGTCCACCAGCGGGTGCCCGTCCCGGCCCTCTGCTATGCGCCAGTCACCTTCACCCGAGCAATCACCCCTCTACGGGGCATGGAAGGCAGCGGCCGGTACTCCCACGCCTTCTCCTTCTGCAGCCGCGCGGACCCATGGATCGTCCGAAACGCTTGCAGCCGCTCAGCTTCCGACATGACCGCCAAGGCATCCCTCACACACCTCAGCTCGTCCATGATCAGACCTCGCCCACAAGATCGAGATCCTCACGAGCCGGCTTCACGGCGAGCGCGGGGACCGGCCACTCATGGTCAGGCACGTACCCCACACCCCGCCACCACGGCTCGACGGGCAGCACCCCGGCCGGCTCGAACGGCTGCCCCGGCACAGGAAGCGCGACCGCCTGCCCCACCGCATCAGCAGCGGCCTTGGTCCACTCACCGGGCTCGGCCCACGGATGGAAGGCCAGGTTGAAGGTCCCCCAGTGGATCGGCAGCAGCACACCACTGGGCTCGCCTTGCTGCAGGTCAAGGTGCGCTTGGACGCCCTGGACAGGGCTCATGTGAATGTCCGGCCACGCGCCCGGAACCGGCGCAGAGTCCGTGTGGTTCTTGGGCCAGAAGTCGGAGTACGCGCCGATCTGGATCATCGTGGCGTCGAACGGGCCGTGCTCGGCGCCGATGTCCTTGAAGCCCTCGAAGTACCCGGTGTCGCCGCTGTGGTAGATCCGGTGCTCGGGACCGGCGACGGCCCAGGACGCCCACAGGGTGTGCTGGGTGTTGCGCAGGCCGCGCCCGCAGAAGTGGCGGGCCGGGGTGGCGGTGAGGGTCAGGCCGCCGACCTTGGTCGCCTCGTGCCAGTCCAGCTCGCGGATCCGGTCGGCGCAGACGCCCCAGAACTCCAGGTGTTCGCCGACGCCCAGCGGGACGGCGAACACGGTGTCCGTGCCCGCCAGCGCCTTGATCGTGGGCATGTCCAGGTGGTCGTAGTGGTCGTGGGAGATGACGACGACGTCCACCGGACCGAGCGCGGCGAGCGGCAGCGGTACGGGGTGCAGCCGCTTGGGGCCGGCGAAGGGGACCGGGGAGCAGCGCTCTCCCCACACGGGGTCGAAGAGCACCCGGTGTCCGTCGATCTCGGCGAGCACGCTGGAGTGCCCCATCCAGGTCAGCCGCAGCCCGGTGGCCGGCGGGCGCGCGATGTCGGCGAGCGTGGTGCCGTGGACGGGGATGTTCCCGCTGGGGGCGCGCCGGGGTCGTTCGTCCTTGTCGAAGAAGACCTTGGCGAACTCCGTCAGGGAACCTGACGGCCGGGTCCGGGCGACGCCTCCGGGGTTCTGGAAGACGCCGTCCTTGAAGTGCGGCGATCTGCGGATGCGTGCCAGCCGCTCACCGCTCGGGTCCGCGCCGAAGGCCGCGGGCTGCAGCGCGCGGAGCCCGGAGCTCAGGGGACGGAAACCGGACACGGTACCTCCAGGTGGAGTCGGTGAGGCAGTCCATTATGGGTGCCCCTTCCGACAACACCGGGCTCGTCCGAGTCCTGCCGGACGGTTTCCAAAGAAAGACCAAAGAAACCGGGGCTGTCATCGACCGTCGGGAGCCGGGCGGTGTTGCCGTTGACACGGCCGGGGCCGCTTCCGATACTGACCGGCAGTTCAGTAAAACGCCGCCGAGGAGACCTCATGACCGCCCCGCTGATGTCGCTCACCTGGACGGACCACGTCACCGGCCGTCAGGGTTTCCTGGTCGTCGACCGGCTGGTGCGCGGTGTCTGCAGTGGCGGGCTGCGGATGCGCCCGGGCTGCACCCTGGAGGAGGTCGCCGGGCTCGCGCGCGGGATGACCATGAAGGAGGCGCTGCACTACGACCCCGAGGGCCGCTACGTCCCGCTGGGCGGCGCCAAGGGCGGCATCGACTGCGATCCCCGGGACGCGGGGGCCTACGAGCTCCTGGTGCGCTATCTGCGCGCGATGAAGCCGTACATCGAGAGCTGCTGGACCACGGGCGAGGACCTGGGGCTGACCCAGGACCTGGTGGACCGGGCGGCCACCGAGGCGGGGCTGGTCTCCTCCATCCAGGCCGTGTATCCGCTGCTGGACGACGAGGCGGCGGCCCGTGAGCGGCTCGCGGACGCCTTCGCGGTCGAGGTGGACGGCATCGGGCTCGACGAACTGGCCGGCGGCTGCGGGGTCGCCGAGGCCGCATTGACGGCGCTGGACCGGGCCGGGGTGCCGTACGAGGGCACGCGGGTGGCGGTGCAGGGGCTGGGCACGATGGGCGGGGCCACGGCGCGCTTCCTCACGCACGCGGGGCTCTCGGTCGTGGCCGTCGCCGACATCAAGGGCACGATCCTCAACCCGGCCGGCCTGGACGTCGAGGCACTGCTGGCGGCGCGCGACGCCTACGGCACCGTGGACCGTGCCGCACTGCGCCCGCAGGACCGTGAACTGCCGGGCGAGGCCTGGCTGTCCGTCGACGCGGAGGTGCTGGTGCCGGCGGCCGTCTCGTACGCGATCGACACCGTCGACCAGGAGCGGATCACCGCCCGCTGGATCGTCGAGGCGGCCAACATGCCGGTGCTGCCGGAGGCGGAGGAACTGCTGGCCGCGCGCGGGGTCACCGTGCTGCCGGACGTGGTGGTCAACTCCGGTACGAACGCCTGGTGGTGGTGGACGCTGTTCGGTGACATCGGTCCCGACGCGGACGAGGCCTTCGCCCACACGCGGCGCTCGATGCGGGCGCTGACCGAACAGATGCTCTCCCGCGCGGAGGCCGACGGGACGACCCCGAGGGCGGCCGCCCACGCCATCGTGGCGGACCGGCTGCCGGTCATCGCGGAACGGTTCGGCTGGTACCGGTGACCCCCGGCGGCACGGTCCTGGTTCCGCGGGCCGAGTAGGGTCGGCCGGCGTGGCCGTTCGACTGTGTTGTCTGCTGTGGGCCAGGCCCGGTGCGGCCGAGGCCCTCATCGTGTACGAGGACAAGGTGCTGGCGCTGCTGGGCGAGCACGGCGGACGTGTCCTGCAACGGGCCCGCACCGACGGCGCCGAGGGCGGGCCGGACGAGATCCAGCTGATCGAGTTCGACTCCGGGACCGGCTTCGACGCCTTCATGGCGGACGAGCGGCGCACCGCCCTGGCCGGCGAGCGCGACGCGGCGATCGCGCGCACCGAGCTGTACCCGGTGGAACTCGTCGAGCAGCGGTCTCACCCGGCATCGCCGGTGGCTACGGAATAAGGTGACCGCGTGGCGAGAGTGCGGTTGAGCGTGGCGGAGCGGCGCGAGGAATTGCTGCGGGCGGCGATCGAGCAGATCGAGGTGCGTGGCGTCGCGGCGGTCAGGATCGCCGACGTGGCCTCGGCGCTCGGCGTGAGCAACGCGCTCGTGCTGTACCACTTCTCCACCAAGGAGAAGCTGGTCGCCGCCGCCTTCACCTATGCGGCCGAGGACGACCTGGCTCATCTGCGCAAGCTGCTCGGCCGGCGCACCACGGCGCTGCGGCGGCTGCGCTCGGCCGTGCGCTGGTACGCCCCGACCGGTCAGGCCAAGGGCTGGCGGCTGTGGATCGAGGGCTGGGCGGCGGCGCTGCGCGAACCGGCGCTCCAGGAGGTCACCCGCGACCTCGACCGGCGGTGGAAGGCCGCGCTCGCCGAGGTCATCGCGGAGGGCGTGGCCGCGGGCGAATTCCGCTGCCCGGACCCGACGGCAGCGGCGCTGCGCCTGACGGCCCTGCTGGACGGGCTCGCCGTGCAGCTGACGTCGTACCCGGGCGCCGTGTCGCGGGCCCGCGCCCAGGAGTGGGTGGACGAGGCCGTGGCCCGCGAACTGGGCCTGGAACGGGCGGAGTCGACCGCATCAGAGGGGTGAGCGTCCCCCGTCCCGCGCCGGGGGACGCCCACCGCCCTCACGCCACCGAGGCGATCCGCATCTTGATGTCGTCCGGCGACAGCGTGCCCTTCGCCGTGACGTGGTCGCCCGAGGACTCGCCGCGCAGCCGGCGCCCGATCCACGGCACCAGGTACTCGCGCGCCCAGTGCACGTCGTCCCGCCGCACCTCGAGGGTGCCGCGCGGCGGCAGCGGCGGCCAGGGCTGGTCGGGATCGGCCGGCACCTCGAGGCCGAGGACCTGGCCGGCCCGCAGCGCCACGCGCGTGTGCCCCTCGGGCGAGAGGTGCAACCGGTCGTCGTCCCAGGCCCTGCGGTCCTGGACGGTCCTGAGGGACCACAGGTCCAGCACGGGGCAGCCGTACCTGTCGGCGATGGCCCGTACGTGCCCGTTGTAGGTGGCGATCTTGCCGCGCAGGTGCTTGAGCACGGGCACGCCACGGGTGTCGAAGCCCGTCGTCACCATCACGGTGCCGGCGGCCCGGGTGAGCGTCGCCACCGCCCGCTCGAAACGCTCGGCGACCTCGTCCGGGTCGGTGCCGGGCCGGATGATGTCGTTGCCGCCGGCACAGAAGGAGACCAGGTCCGGCGCGAGTTCGACGGCCCGCGGGACCTGGTCCGCCACGATCTGGTCGAGCAGTTTGCCGCGCACGGCGAGGTTGGCGTAGGAGAAGTCGCCCTCGGGGCGCCGGTCCGCGAGCAGCACCGCGAACCGGTCCGCCCAGCCGACCATCGCCCCGTCGGGACCGGGATCTCCCACGCCCTCGGTGAAGCTGTCCCCCACCGCGACGTACGACCCGATCACTGCTCCGCTGTCTCTGCTGTCACTTTTCGAATCGTCTGCCACGGCGGCCATGATTCACCTTCGAATGTGACCTACGCGACCGTAGGAAAGGGTTGACGGGCGGTGAGATAAACCACTGCCAAAGGGTTCACCAAGACCGGAATACCCCTCGGATCAGGGATGTTGACGGGTGAACCGCCAGACCCTGAAGTCGCCCGTTGTTCCACCAGCGGACCGTCGAGCAGTCGGAGACGATCCGGACATGGTTCGTTGCCGAGGCCGTGCCGGAAGTCGTCGTGGGCGAGGAGCCGGCCGCGATGGCGGGGTACGGCGCTCGCCGCGGCCGCGGGGGACGACCCGTGCTGTCGACACCGCCTGACGCCCCGCCACACGACCGCAACACCGAAGGCCGGACCCGGGGATCGGGGTCCGGCCTTCGGCGGCGTGTCGGGCGCGTGGTCGGCGGGGGCTAGCCGACGGCGACGCCCTTGGAGCGGAGGTAGGCGACCGGGTCCACGTCGGAGCCGTAGTTTGGCGTGGTGCGGATCTCGAAGTGCAGGTGCGGACCGGTGACGTTGCCGGTGGCGCCGGAGAGGCCGAGCTGCTCGCCCGGGGTCACGCTCTGGCCGACCGAGACGGAGATCTGGGAGAGGTGGCCGTACTGGGCGTAGTAGCCGTCGGCGAGCCTGATGACGACCTGGTTGCCGTACGCGCCGCCCCAGCCGGCGGTGACGACGGTGCCCGCGCCCACGGCCTTGACCGGGGTGCCGGTCGGGACGACGAAGTCGACGCCGGTGTGGTAGCCGCTGGCCCACATGCTGCCGGCGACGTGGTAGCCGGTGCCGATGGTGCCGCCGGTCACGGGGAGGTTGAAGCCGGTGGCGGTCGACGCGACGGCCTGGGTGACCTTCGGGGCGGAGGAGGCGCTCGACGAGGAAGAGGAAGCGGAAGAGGACGACGCGGCGGAGGGGGACGCGGACTTGGTGGTGGCGGTCGGCGTCGCCCCGCCGTCGAGGGTGAGCTTGAGGCCCGGGTGGATCAGCGACGGGTCGGCGCCGACAGCCTGGCGGTTGTCCGCGTACAGCTTGTGCCAGCCGCCCCGGACGTGCTGCTCGTCGGCGATCTTCGAGAGGTAGTCGCCGGCCCGGACCGAATAGGTGCGCACACCCCGATGGTTGGCGGCGGTCTTCTTTTCGGTCGCCTTCTTACCGACGGCCGGAAGGGACTGGACGGCCTTTTCGGAAACCGACCGGGGGGCGGACTGCGCGGTGGCCGCATGGGCGCCGGTGGCCCCCATGAGCGGCAGGGCGAGAGCGGCGCCGCCGGTTCCGGCGACGGCGATGGAGCGGGTGAAGCGCTTGGGCTTCGGGCGGCGGTGCTTACCCTTCGCGGGCATGGCGAATTCCTCTCCGTCGCCTGCGAGGTGAGCTGTCGGGTGCGGGCTGGAGATGCCCGGCCGCGTTTTTTCGGCGCGGCTTTACCCCTAGCCGTTCCGGAGACCGGAACAGGCGTCGTACCTGTGGGTCCCCCGCTCCTGCCGTTCACGGGTGAGTTGTGCGGGCTCCGGGCGGCGGCAGGACTGGGCGTCCGTCCGGATTGGTGGCGAACGTAAGCGACCAGGACGCAGAGGGACAAGCGCCGGTTCCCGTGGAATGCGTTTCCGTAGATCGACTGCCGGAATTCACGGTCACCCTCCGTGAATTACCGAACGTCCACATCACCCGAACACCCTTGAAGAGCAGATGAATTACGTGAACATGACGTGCAACGCACCGTCACGGATATGACGCTCCTCACGTGACGGTGCTCCAGCATTTCCCATTCCAGAGCGAGTTGGAATGAAGCCAGCAATTCGGACAGAAGGCTCAGATGCGGCGCAGCCGGATGACTGTCGCATCGAGGTCGCCGCGCAATCCGGTGACCAGTCCGTGATGCGACAGAACGGCCCCTCGATGAATTTCGCCCGTTTCAGGGCATTCGTACGACGCGGCCGGGTCGAGCCCGCGCAGCCGCAGGGCCGGTACGGGTTCTCCGTAACTCTGGGCCTGGAGCCAGGCGAGGACGACGGTTTCGTTCCCACGCACGTACTGCACCGCGCACAGGCCGCCCGTCGGGGGCCGCAGCCGGTGGAGGTCGCCGTGCTGGACCAAGGGGCGGATCTCCTTGTAGAGGCTCACCCAGTCGCGAGCCTCGGCGAGCTCCTCCTCGGTCCACTGGGTGAGATCCCCGCCGACGCCCAGCACGCCCGCCATGGCGCTCACGAACCGGAAGCGCAGCGAGCTGACCCGGCCGTTGAGCTGGGTGTTGGGACTGTCGGTGACCCAGGCGGCCATCACCCGCGCGGGATGGATCTGACTGAAGCCGTGCTGGATGGCGAGCCGGTCGAGCGGGTCGGTGTTGTCGGAGGTCCACACCTGGTCGGTACGGCTCATGATGCCGAGGTCGATCCGGCCGCCGCCGCCCGAGCAGGACTCGAAGGCGACGTCCGGGTGGGCGGCCCGCAGCCGGTCGAGGAGGGCGTACAGGGCGCGGACGTGGTCGACCCACAGGCGCTGCGGGTAGGGGTCGCCGGGCCAGCCCGCGTCGGTGAAGCAGCGGTTGAAGTCCCACTTCACGTAGTCGATCGAGGCGCTGGACAGCAGGGCGTCCAGTTGCTCCCAGAGGTACTCCTGGACGTCCTCGCGGGCCAGGTTCAGTACGAGCTGGTTGCGGAACTCCGTCCGCTTTCGTCCTGGTTGGTACTGCACCCAGTCGGGGTGGGCGCGGTAGAGGTCGCTGTCCGGGTTGACCATCTCGGGCTCGACCCAGATGCCGAACTGCATGCCGAGCGCGTGCACGTAGTCGGCGAGCGGCGCCAGGCCCTTGGGGAAGCGGTCGGGGTTGGGGGTCCAGTCGCCGAGTCCGGCGCGGTCGCTGGTGCGCTTGCCGAACCAGCCGTCGTCGACGACGAACAGTTCGACGCCGATGGCCGCGGCACGGCGGGCGAGCACCCCCTGCTGCTCCTCGGAGATGTCGAACTCGGTCGCCTCCCAGGAGTTGAACAGCACCGGCCGGTCCCGGTCGGCGTCGGGGATGACGTAGGCACGCTGGTAGGCGTGCCAGGCCCGGCTCGCGCCCCCGAATCCGCCTTCGCTCCACAGGCCGGCGAAGACGGGCGTGGTGTACGACTCCCCCGCGGCCAGGCGCAGCAGCCCGGAGTCGTCGTAGCCGGCGCCGCCGGTGATCTGCACGCGCGCGTCGGGGAGTTGCGCGACCGCGATCCGCCAGGAACCGGACCAGCCGAGCGCGCAGCCGTAGACCTCGCCGCGCTCCTCGGTGGCGTCCGTGTCGAGGGCGACCCAGGGCAGGTGCTGGTGGCCGGTGTGGCCGCGGCGGCTGCCGATGACCTTCTCGCCATGGGTGAGCGGCGCTGCGGTCAGCAGGGACTCGGCGGCCCAGCGGCCGTGCAGCTGGGACAGCCGCCAGCCCTCGCGGTCGGGCAGCGTCCAGGTGGCGGCGTCGGCGCGCAGCAGTTCCAGGGGCGCGGGCCCCTCGTTGTCGAGGGTCACCCAGCGTTCCACCACGTCGCGCCGCATGCGGTAGTGCAGCGTGACGAGGAGCCCGCCGTCGCGGAAGCGCAGCCGCAGGTGGTCGCCCTCCGCCTCGTACGCCTCGAAGCGCCACTCGGTGCCGCGCCGCTCCTCGGTGCGCACGGACAGAGCGGGCCGCGTGAACCGTGGGCCGCCCTCGACCGGGTACTCCTCGCGGCCGTCCAGCTGCGACTCGAAGGGCCGGTAGACGGGCAGCGGACGGACGGCGAGCGCCTCGGCGTCGGCGAGCGCGATCCGCGGCCCCCAGTGCAGGTGCAGAAGCTCGTCGTCCTCGGTGAGATGGACGGCGTAGCCGCTGGCCGGGCCGGTCAGCAGCCAGGTACGGCCGTTGTCGGAGATCTCGAGCATCTAGCCCCCACACATTCGAACAGGTGCGATCAAGCAGCAACATCATCAACGGCGGCGGCCCCCGGCGGCAACGCCTGTGGACAACTCATTGCCGTACCGACCGGTATGGTCGAGGAGGTGCCCGTCGCCGAGCCGCGCCGGCGGGGCCGAATGGGAGGAGCCCCCGTGACGCAGCAGATCCCGTCGACCGAACCGGAGCTGGCCGGAGTGCGCAACTTCCGCGACGTGGGCGGCCTGCCGACGACGGACGGACGACGGGTGCGGCACGGAGTGCTCTTCCGCAGCGGCCATCTGGCGCACGCCACGGAGCAGGACGCCGCGTTCCTGTCCTCATTGGGACTGCACACGATCTTCGACTTCCGCAACGCCGCGGACCACAAGCTGGAGGGCCCGGACGTCGAACTGCCGGGGGTGCGCAACGTGAACCTGCCGCTGTCGGATCCGGCGGACGGCTCCGGGTTCTGGAGGATGGTCCGGGACGGCGAGATCGACCAGTTGCGCGAGATCCTCGGCGACGGCCGGGCGGCGAACCGGATGATCGCCTCCTACCGCAAGATCATCAGGGAACGCACCGAGGAGCACGCGCGCGTGCTGCGTTCGCTCGCCGAGGACAGCCTGCCCGCGCTGCTGCACTGCGCGGCGGGCAAGGACCGCGCGGGCCTGTCCATAGCGGTGACCCTGCTCGCGCTGGGCGTCGAGCGGGAGGCGATCGTCGCCGACTACCTGGAGTCGAACGCCAAGCACCGCCGCTACAAGGTGCGCCGCAGCAGCACCTCCAGGGCCGGCTACTCCCCCGAGGTCATGGAACTGCTCAGCCCCCTGTTCGAGGCGCGCGCCACATACCTTCAGGCGGCCTTCGAGACGATCGACGAGACGTGGGGCGGCGTCGAGCCCTACCTGGAGCAGGGCCTCGGCGTGACGCCGGAGATCCGCGGGCGCCTGCGGGAGCGGCTGCTCGACTGACGCCGGGCTACTTGGCGCCGACCGCGAACAACAGGTAGACGAAGGCCGCGAAGAGGTGGCCCACCGCGATGTAGATGATCAGCCGCACCCACAGGGCGCGGGGAAACTTCTCTTCCATGTTTCTGTTGCTCATGGCGTGTCTCCGGTGACGGGGCCCAGGCACAGGGTGGCCGTGGGGCTCTGCAGCAGGGTGTGTACGAACAGGAGCTCGACGCCATCGGCGTCCTGGGCGGCGATCCGGTGCGGGGTCAGCGAGTCGAAGTGCGCGCTGTCGCCCGGTCCGAGCCGGTGCGCGGTGTCCCCGAGGCGCAGCCGCAGCCGTCCCTTCAGGACGTACAGCCACTCCTCACCGGGGTGCACCCGCACGATGTCGCCCTGCGAGCCGTGCGGTACGTGGACGCGCAGGGCCTGCATGCCGCGGCCGGGCGCGCCGGCCTGGTAGTAGGTCCAGCCGCCCGCGGCGGTCGGTTCCATGGCGGCGCCGCGCACGACGGCGTCCCGGTCGGCGACGGTCTCGCCCAGCAGCTCCGAGACCGTCGTACCGTAGACACGGGCGAGAGTGAGCAGCATCGGCAGGGAGGGCTGGCGCTGCCCGGTCTCCAGCCGGGAGAGATGGGCCGGTGACAGCCCGGCGGTACGCGCCGCCGCCTCCAGGGTGAGGGCGGCCCGCCTGCGCAGGGCGCGAAGCTGCGGCGCGACGGCGGGCAGTACCTGGTCCGGCCCGGCCGGGGGCTCGGCACCGGTCTCGGCTTCGGGAGAGCTCATGCTCTCCATTCAGCCGGTCGATTGCCTGTACGGCAAATTCCTTGCCTCAGAGGCAAAAGCGCCCCGGCCCCGTCACTCCGTCGCCGTCATCGTCTCGTACGCCTTGTGCCGTACGTCCGGGTCCGGATGGCGGCGCAGCACACGCAGCAGCGACCGCCATTCGTCCGGCCAGCCGAGGCTGCCGGCCGTGCGGGCCACCAGCCCCGCCGCGAGCAGACCGGGGACGGTGCCGCCGTCGCCGGCGAGCCGCTCGGCCGCCGCCAGCAGGGCCGTGCCGCGCTCGGGCCGGGCCCGGTGCGCCCAGCCCGCGTCCAGCCGGGTGGAGGCCTGGAGCGTGACCACCGTCGGGCTGCCCTCCAGTGCCTCCGCCAGATCCAGCAGCCGTCCGAGCAGCCGGTCCGGTTCCTCGGTCCGGTCCACCAACCGGCACAGCACGCCCGCGCGTTCGGCCGCCAGCAGCGGTTCGGGAGCGAGCAGCGCGGCGATCTCCTCCAGTACCTCGGGCCGTCCCCCATTGTCGGACGGGGACACCAGGGTGCGCAGCCGTTGCAGGGCCGGCAGGTCCCGGTCCTCGAGGGCCTCGCCGCCACCCTCGGGCGTGTGCATCGCGGCCAGCAGCCCGGTCACCGCGCAGTGGAAGGCGCTGCCGTCGGCCGCGCCGGACACCGGATGCGGCAGGTCGGAGAAGACCAGGTCGCGCAGCACCCACGCCGCATGGTCCCAGTGCTCCCGGCTGCCCAGGTCGCACACCGTGCCGGCGATCCGGTCGGCCAGCCCCGGCGCGTACCGGGTCCACGGGGCCAGCGCCCGCAGGAAGGCCCAGCCGGAGAACCCCTCGCACGACGCCAGGCCGGCGGCGTAGACCGCGTCGACCGCCGCCGCGTACCGGTCGCGGTGCGCCTGGGCCAGTTCCCATGGCCCCACCTCCACGACCGCCCTGAGCACGGCCGGGGTGTCGTCCCGTGCGGCGGCGTCCAGCAGCCGCCAGGCCTCCGGCACCCCCAGCAGCGGGGGCAGGGCGCGGATCACGGCGGTCCGCACGTCCGGGTGGGCATCCTCGTCGAAACCGCGGGCGAGCAGCGCCACCGCCTGACGGGGCGGCAGATGGCGGGCGGCGAGACGTACGGCCTCCTTGCGGGAGGTCACCTTCGCGGGCCGCTCCCCGGTCAACAACGCAAGCAGTGCACGGGCCAGGTCGGAGGGGGCGGTGAAACGGGCGGCTCGGCTCGCCGCGTACACGGCGACCCGGGCACGGTCGCCGCCCGCCTGCTCAAGCAGCACCGGCAGCGCGTCCTGGGGACGGTCGGTCCAGGGCAGCGCGGCGAGCGCCGCCTCGGCGACGACCACCTCCTCGTCGTCCTTGTGCCGCAGGGCCAGGGCCAGGCCCAGCTCCGGCACCGGGGCCGCGGCGCGGAGCGCGGAGGCCCGGTCGTCCAGCGGCAGCGAGCGGTCCCCCGCCGTCCGCTCGGCGAGCCGTGCCGCGGCCCGCTGCTGGCGGGGCAGCCAGCGGTCGGCGGCGGTGAGGTCCGGCAGCGGGCGCGCGGCGCCGGGCACGAGGAAACGCCCGTACGGCGGGGTGTCGGCCAGCAGGACGTCCAGCAGGTCGGTGCGGTCGCGGGAGAGCACCTGCCGTACCGGGGCGAGGACCGCCGCCGACGGCTCCCGCTCGACGATCCGGGCGGCCCGGTCCCGGCGGGTGGCGGGCGCGGCCAGCCACAGCGTCGCGGCCGCCTCGAACGTCGGGTCGTCGCCGCGCTCCAGCGCCAGGGCGAGCATGTCCTGCAGTGCGGGCATCCGCCGGGCCCGCGGGCCGAACGCGGCGGCCAGGCCGAGCAGCAGCCGGAAGTCGGACCTGGCCGCGGCGGCCTCCAGCCAGGGCCGCAGCGCCTCGAACACCTCGTGCTCCTGGCCGCGCCGCAGGACCCGGTACAGGGGTCCGAAGTCCGGTACGCCGACCCGGCCCACGATGCGCTCCAGGGTGCTCAACGCCCAGGTGCGCAGGGGCGTTTCCGCGTCCCTGGCGTGTTCGACCAGGATGCGCTCGGCGAGGGTGCGCAGCGCCGTCAGGCTGCTCGGCGAACAGTCCCGGGCCGCGAGGGCGTCGACAGCGATCCGGTCGAGCGCCTCCGCGTCGGCGGGGGCGAACAGACGCGGAGGCGTCCGGGCGAGCGCCGTCAGCGCGGCCTCGCGCACGGGGTCCTGGTCGTTGCGCAGCCGGCCGGCCACGCTCAGCACCTCGGTGATCGCCTCCCGGCCGCCGTCGCGGGCGGCGCAGGCGACGAACAGCGGCCAGGCGGCGGCGCGCTCGTCCGCGTCGGAGCGCCGGGTCGCGGCGAGCAGCGCGGCGCGCGCCTCGTCGTACGGGCCGTGGGCGAGTGTGTCCAGCTCGTCCCATGCGTCGACCCGGGAGCCGAAGTCGGCGGCGATCCTGCGCACTTCGGCCCAGCGGCGTTCGCGCGGCAGCAGGTCGAGCACGCTCAGGGCCGGGTCCCCGTCCGTCCCGTCCACGGTGACCGCGTCGAGGAAGGCCGCACGGCTGCCGGGGGCCATGGCCTTCATCAGTCCGGCCAGGTGGCCGGGGCGGTGCAGCCAGTGGCGGCCCAGCATCGGCAGGGACGGCGGCTCGGCCCGCACCAGCCTGCGCAGCACGCCGGGGGGCAGCGCGGGCTGGTAACGCGGTGTGTGCCGGTCTGGCGAGATGATCCACCGGACGACCCGCTCGGCGTCGGCGTCGACCAGCGCGCCGAGGCCGCCGTGCAGACCGGGCGGCAGGGCGGGCGGCCCGTGCCGCTCCAGCAGGGCCAGGACCCCGTCGGGCAGGCGCGGGGCGAGTGCGGCGACCGTCGTGGCGTTCTGGCGCCACCACTCCTCCCTGGCCCGGTGGTCGGACCGGTCGGCCAGGGCGCGTTCGGCGTGGGCCAGCACCGGGCCGGGGTGGCGCCGGGCGAGCCGTGGCCAGTTGTCCACGGCGTGCGCGAGCCGGGGCAGCTCCTGTGCGACGAGGGGCGTGGAGCAGGCGGGCAGCAGACGCGCGGCCTCGGCCTCGCCCCACTCCTCGCCGAGCCGCACCACCAGCCGCTCGGCGAGCGCGGTACGCCCGCCGGAGGCGAGCAGCCGGGCCAGCCGTCCGCGCAGCGCGGCCGGTGCGTCGTCGTACGCCGCCTCCACCGCCGCGTCGGGCACGGGCAGGGTGCGGGCGGCGCGCTGGGCGTACCCGGCGACGACCGCGTCCGGGTCGGCGAGCCGGGCGGCGAGGAAGCCGGCGTCCCGGCCGACGAGGGCGGCCAGCGCGGCGAGGCGGCGCCCGTAGGGGCCTTGGGCGTCGAGGTCGGTGAGGAGCGGAGCGAGTTCCCCCTGCTCCACGAGCAGGCGCGCGGTCTTGGCGGTGAGGGCGAGACGGGCCGGGAAAGACAGTCCTTCGAGTGCGGAGAGCAACTGCTCCGCGGTGGTCGGCATCCGGCGATTGTGTCGCACGGTGATCGCTCGCGCGATCGATTATTCGGGCGGCCGGGGGCCGTGGAGCAACCCCGGCCGCCCGGCGCGTCAGCGGTTGGCCACCGCCTGCTTCACCAGCGTCTTGCTGAAGTCCCACATCAGCCCGCCGCCGCTGTGCGCGTCGTCCATCACGGCCGTGAAGGCGTCCACGAACCGCTCCACGTCCGGCTCGCCGATGATCAGCGGCGGGATCAGCTTGATCACCTCCAGGTGGTCGCCGGAGACCTGGGTGAGGATCCGGTGCCGCTGGAGCAGCGGTACGACGACCATCTGCGCGAACAGTCCCTTGCGCGCGGCCTGCAGCATGGTCCAACGACTGCGCAGCTTCAGCGACTTGGGCTTGCCGAACTCGATGCCGATCATCAGGCCCCGGCCGCGCACGTCGGCGACCAACTCGTACTTGTCGACGAGGGCCGCGAGCCGGGAGCGCAACTGCTCTCCCGTGGCCCGGGCGTTGGCGACGACCTGTTCGTTCTCCATCACGGAGAGCACGGCCAGCCCCGCCGCCATGGCCTGGGCGTTGGAGCCGAAGCTCGCGGAGTGGACCAGCACCCGGTCCATGGACGAGTAGACCTTCTTGAAGATCCAGTCCTTGCCGAGCGTGGCGCCGACCGGGACGTAACCGCCGGACAGGGCCTTGGCCACGCACACCAGGTCCGGCTCGACGCCCTCCTCGTGCTGGTAGGCGTAGAAGTCACCGGTGCGGCCGAGGCCCGTCTGCACCTCGTCGGCGATGAGCAGCGCCTTGTGCCGGCGCAACAGCTCCTGGGCGCCCCGCAGATAGCCGGGCGGCGCCTCGTGCACGCCCTTGCCCTGGATCGGCTCGACGATCAGGGCGGCGACGTCGCCCTTCTTCAACTCCCGTGCGAGCGCATCGAGATCGCCGAGCGGGACGGCCGTGTCGGGCAGCAGCGGGGCGAAGCCGTCCCGGAAGCCGTCCTCGCCGTTGACCGACAGGGAGCCGGTGGTCAGCCCGTGGAAGGCGTGCTCGCAGTACAGGACACGCGGCCTGCCGGTGGCGAACCGGGCGAACTTCAGCGCGGTCTCCACCGCCTCCGTGCCGCTGTTGCCGAAGAACACCCGGTCCAGGTGCGGGCTGTGGGTCAGCAGCTTCTCGGCGAGCAGCCCGGGCAGCGGCTGGCAGTCGAAGCGGGTGAGGTCGGCGAGGGAGGCGTCGAGGACGTCGTGCAGCGCCTTGCGGACGACGGGGTGGTGGCGGCCGACGCCCATCACCCCGAACCCGGCGAGCATGTCCAGGTAGTCGTTGCCGTCCGCGTCCCAGAAGTGGGCGCCCTCGGCGCGCTCGTAGACCTTGTCGAAGCCGATCGTGTGCAGCATGCGCGGGAGTTGGTGGTTCAGGTACTTCCCGTGCAGTTCGTAGCGCTCGGCTCCGCGTTCGGCCAAGAGTGCGCCGAGGTCGAACTCCTTGGTCATTCAGCCTTCTCCTTGACGGTGCCGTTCACCTGTTCCTTGACGGCCAGTGTGTCCTCGGCCTCCTTGACGGCCAGGCTCGCGCTGATCCGCCCGGCCACCTCGACCGGCGTCAGGCCGATGTCGGCCAGCACCTCGCCGCGCTTGGCGTGCGCGAGGAACTGCTCCGGGATGCCGAACCGTCGTACGGGGACGTCGACTTCGGCGTCCGAGAGGGCCAGCGCGACGGCCGAGCCCACGCCGGCCGCGCGACTGTTGTCCTCGACGACGGCGACCAGCCGGTGCTCGGCGGCGAGGCCGGGGAGCGCCGGGTCGACGGGTTTGACCCAGCGCGGGTCGACGACCGTGCAGGAGACGCCGCGCGCCTCGAGCAGTTCGGCCGCCTGCAGGCACACGGGGGCCATCACGCCGACGGCGACCAGCAGCACCTCGGGGGTGTCCGGGCCCCGGTGCAGGACGTCGACGCCGCCGATCCGGTCGACCGCCGGGATCTCCGGTCCCACCGACTCCTTCGGGAAGCGGACCAGCGTCGGCGCGTCGTCGACGCCGACGGCCTCGCGCAGCTGGGCGCGCAACTGGTCGGCGTCCCGGGGGGCGGCGATCCTGAGGCCGGGGACGACCTGGAGGATCGACATGTCCCACATGCCGTTGTGGGAGGGCCCGTCGACGCCGGTGACGCCGGCCCGGTCGAGCACGAACGTCACTCCGCAGCGGTGCAGTGCCACGTCCATCAGCAGTTGGTCGAAGGCGCGGTTGAGGAAGGTGGCGTAGACGGCGACGACGGGGTGCAGGCCCCCGGTGGCGAGGCCGGCCGCGCTCACCGCGGCGTGCTGCTCGGCGATGCCCACGTCCCACACGCGGTCGGGGAACCTCGCGGCGAACTTGCCGAGGCCCACCGGGTGCAGCATGGCCGCGGTGATCGCGACGACGTCCTCGCGCTCCTCGCCGATCCTGACGATCTCGTCGCCGAACACCGAGGTCCAGGACGGTGCGATGGACGGCGTGAGCGGCTCGCAGGTGAGCGGGTCCATCACGCCGACCGTGTGGAAGTGGTCCTCCTCGTGGGCGATCGCGGGTTCGTAGCCGCGGCCCTTCTCGGTGAGGCAGTGGACGAGGACGGGTCCGTGGAAGCGTTTCGCACGCCTGAGCGCGGACTCGACGGCGCCGATGTCGTGTCCGTCGATCGGGCCGACGTACTTCAGGCCCAGGTCCTCGAACATGCCCTGTGGGGCGAAGGCGTCCTTGAAGCCCTTCTTCGCGCCGTGCAGGGACTCGTAGACGGTGTTGCCGACGACGGGCGTGCGCAGCAGCACCTCCTTGCCCCAGGCGAGCACCTTCTCGTAGCCGTCGGTGGTGCGCAGGGTGGCGAGGTGGTTGGCGAGGCCCCCGATGGTCGGCGCGTAGGAGCGCTCGTTGTCGTTGACGACGATGATCAGCGGTCGGTCCTTGGCGGCCGCTATGTTGTTCAGCGCCTCCCAGGCCATGCCGCCGGTAAGCGCGCCGTCGCCGATGACGGCGACGACGTGCCCCTTCTCCCCCTGCACCTGGCGGGCCTTGGCGAGGCCGTCGGCCCAGCCGAGCGCCGTGGAGGCGTGGCTGTTCTCGACGATGTCGTGCTCGGACTCCTCACGGGAGGGATAGCCGGACAAGCCACCCTTGCCCCGCAGCTTGGAGAAGTCCTTGCGGCCCGTCAAGATCTTGTGGACGTAACTCTGGTGGCCGGTGTCCCAGACGATGCGGTCGACGGGTGACTCGAAGACCCGGTGGAGCGCGATGGAGAGTTCCACCACGCCCAGGTTGGGCCCGAGATGTCCGCCGGTCCTGGCCACCGCGTGCACCAGGAACTCCCTGATCTCTTCGGACAGTTCGCGAAGTTCCGGCTTGGACAGCGCCTTCAGGTCGCGTGGTCCACGGATGTTCTCCAGAATGGTCACGCTCGGGCCCCCTTCGGTCCGTGCTGTTCAGCTCACGGTGACGGCCGGCTCCCCCGACGCGGCGCCGTCCTGTTCCATCTGCTCGGCGATCTTCATCGCCTCCTCGATGAGGGTCTCCACGATCTTCGACTCGGGTACGGTCTTGATGACCTCGCCCTTGACGAAGATCTGCCCCTTGCCGTTGCCGGAGGCGACCCCGAGGTCGGCCTCCCGTGCCTCGCCGGGACCGTTGACCACACAACCCATCACGGCTACCCGCAGGGGGACTTCCATGCCCTCCAGGCCGGCCGTGACCTCGTCGGCGAGCTTGTAGACGTCGACCTGGGCGCGCCCGCAGGACGGGCACGAGACGATCTCCAGGCGGCGCTGCCTGAGGCCCAGGGACTCCAGGATCTGGATGCCGACCTTGACCTCCTCGGCGGGCGGCGCCGACAACGACACCCGGATGGTGTCGCCGATGCCCTGGCTGAGCAGCGCGCCGAAGGCGACCGCCGACTTGATCGTGCCCTGGAACGCGGGGCCCGCCTCCGTCACACCGAGGTGCAGCGGGTACTCGCACTGGGCGGCGAGCTGCCGGTAGGCCTCGATCATCACGACCGGGTCGTTGTGCTTCACCGAGATCTTGATGTCCCGGAAGTCGTGCTCCTCGAAGAGCGACGCCTCCCACAGCGCGGACTCGACCAGCGCCTCGGGCGTGGCCTTGCCGTACTTCTCCAGCAGCCGCCGGTCGAGCGAGCCGGCGTTGACGCCGATCCGGATCGGCGTGCCGTGGTCCTTGGCGGCCCGCGCGATCTCCTTGACCTTGTCGTCGAACTGCTTGATGTTGCCGGGGTTCACCCGCACCGCCGCGCAGCCGGCCTCGATCGCCGCGAACACGTACTTCGGCTGGAAGTGGATGTCGGCGATCACCGGGATCTGCGACTTGCGGGCAATGGTGGCGAGGGCGTCCGCGTCGTCCTGCGTGGGACAGGCGACGCGGACGATCTGACAGCCGGACGCGGTGAGTTCGGCGATCTGCTGCAGGGTGGCGCCGATGTCGGACGTACGGGTCGTCGTCATCGACTGCACCGACACCGGTGCCCCGCCCCCGACCGGCACCGGCCCGACATGGATCTGCCGCGACACCCGCCGCGCGGCGATCGGCCGGGCCGGTACCTCGGGGACGCCCAGGGAGACGGCGGTCATCGCGTCACTCCCGGTTTCCGGCGACCGTCTCGCGCATCGCGCGCAGGGACTCCTTCAGCGAGCCCATGGTGGCGAGGACGGCGGTCGGCTCGTAGCCGCAGTGCGCCATGCAGTTGGCGCAGCGCGGGTCCTTGCCGCGGCCGTACTTGTCCCAGTCGGTCTCCTCGATGAGTTCGCGGTACGTCGGCACATACCCGTCGCTCATCAGGTAGCAGGGGCGCTGCCAGCCGAAGAGCGAGTAGTTCGGGATCGCCCAGGCGGTGCACGGGAAGTCGACCTTGCCCTCGAGGAAGTCGAGGAACAGCGGCGAGTGGTTGAACCGCCACCTGCGCCGGTTGCCGCCCGCGAAGGCCTTCTTGAACAGCTCGCGGGTCTGCTCCACGCCCAGGAAGTGCTCCTGGTCGGGGGCCTTCTCGTAGGCGTAGGCGGGCGAGATCATCATCTCGTCGACCTTGAGGTCGTCGTTGAGGAAGTTGAGCACCTCGATGATGGTCTGCGGGGTGTCGGTGTTGAAGAAGGTCGAGTTGGTGGTGACCCGGAAGCCGCGCCGCTTGGCCTCCTTGATCGCCTCCACCGCCTCGTCGAACACGCCCTCCTTCGCAACGGACTCGTCGTGCCGCTCACGCAGCCCGTCGATGTGCACCGCGAACGCGAAGTACGGGGAGGGCTTGAACAGGTGCATCTTCTTGCGCAGCAGCATCGCGTTGGTGCACAGGAAGATGTACTTCTTCCGGGCCACCAACTGCCGCACGATCTCGTCGATCTGGGGGTGCATCAGCGGCTCGCCGCCGGCGATCGACACCATCGGCGCACCGGACTCCAGCACCGCTCCCACGGCCTGCGCGACCGGCATGCGCTGCTTGAGCACGCCCGCCGGGTGCTGGATCTTGCCGCAGCCCTCGCACTTCAGGTTGCATGCGAAGAGAGGCTCCAGCTCCACGATCAGCGGGAACTTGTCCCGCTTGCGGAGCTTCTGTTCGGCCAAGTACGTAGCGACCTTGATGGACTGGCGCAGTGGCATGGCCATCTGGCTCACCTCCTGGGGAGCAGCAAAGAACGGTGCCATTCGAAGAAAGCGGGAAGTACGGAACGAAGGACGCGGAAGGCTGATATTCCACCGCGCATCGTGCCGATCCGGACCAGTTCATGTTCAGGAGCGTCCACGACCACCCGTACGGCCGCAACCGGGCGCTCGCCGGTGCGCACAGCGCTCAGGAGCGTCGCCGCCGATTCCATGTCGACCGCGATTGCGCCGGTCGCGAGCAGCTCCGACCGTTCCTGACCACGGACGACGTGATCGGAGCCGGTGAGCGGCCCGGTGTGGACGGTGCGGCCGGGCACGGCGCGCACGAGTTCCTTGACGAGCACTTCGGTGCCGACGCACGGGACTCTCCCGCGCGGGTGCCGGGTCTCCTCGGCGACGACCAGGTCGCCGGGGTGCATGCCGGGGGCGAGCCCGGCGCAGAAACCGGTGGCCAGGACGGCGGCCCCGGCGAGCTCGGGCCGGGACAGGACCCGGGTGGTGGAGACCTCGGCGGCCTCGGGTCCCATGCCGGTCCGCAGCACGGTGACCGGCCCGCCGGCCCCGCCGCGGTCGCCGGCGCGCAGGGCGAAGCGCTCGATGCCGAGTGCGCAGGCGATCAGCAGCGGGGGCGGGGCGGGCTGGGTGGTCATCAGCCCCCCTTGCCGGCGGAGGCCACGACGGACGGCTCTCCGTGCACGTACCGGCCGAGCGCGGTCAGCGGGAAGACCTGCCGGTAGAGGTGGTAGTTGATGGAGAAGTCCCAGGGGAAGCCGGTGCCGGTGAAGTACGGCTCGTCCCAGGAGCCGTCCTCGCGCTGGGTGGCCGCGAGCCACTCGACGCCGCGTTCGACGGCCTTGGAGTCCTGCTCCCCCGCCGCCAGCAGCGCCATCAGCGCCCACGCCGTCTGCGAGGCGGTGGAGGCACCCCTGCCGCTCCACTTGCTCGCGTCCTGGTAGGAGCGCAGGTCCTCGCCCCAGCCGCCGTCGTCGTTCTGCACCGACTCCAGCCAGGCCACCGCACGGCGGATCGCCGGGTGCGAGCCCGGGAAGCCGGCCGCGACGAGGGCGGGTACGACGGACCCGGTACCGTAGACGTAGTTGACGCCCCAGCGCCCGAACCACGAGCCGTCCGGCTCCTGTTCGGCCAGCAGCCACTCGATGCCCCGCCGGGTGCGCGGGTCGTGGGAGAGGCCCTCGACGGCTAGCATCTCCACCACGTGGGCGGTGACGTCGGCCGACGGCGGGTCGATGACCTCGCCGAAGTCGCAGAACGGCAGCCGGTTGGGGAACGGGCTGGTGTTGTCGACGTCGAAGGCGCCCCAGGCGCCGTTCTTCGACTGCATGCCGAGGTTCCAGCGCACCCCGCGGCCGATGGCCTTCTCCACGCGTTGCGGGTCGTGGTGTCTGACCCGGCGCAGCGCGAGGACCACCTCGGCGGTGTCGTCGATGTCGGGGTAGTTGTCGTTGTGGAACTCGAACGCCCAGCCGCCGGGCGGCAGTCCGGGCCGCTTGACGGACCAGTCGCCGGGCCGGACGATCTCCTCGCCCAGCATCCAGTCGGCGGCCTTGACGAGTTGCGGGTGATCGGCCGGAACGCCCGCGTCGACGAGCGCGATGGTGGCGAGACAGGTGTCCCACACCGGTGACTGGCAGGCCTCGATCATCCGGGCCCCGTCCTCGCGCCACACCGCGAAGCGGTCCAGGGACGCCAGCCCCTCGCGCATGACGGGGTGTTCGAGGTCGTAGCCCAGCAGGTACAGGGCGATCACCGAGTACACGGCCGGCGGCTGGATGCCACCCCAGCAGCCGTCGTTCTCCTGCCGCTCGATGATCCAGCGGGCTGCGGAGTTCATCGCGGCCTTGCGCAGTCTGCGCGGCACTACCTTGCGCAGTTGGTGCAGCGCCTTGTCCAGGCGCTGGAAGGCGCCGTCCCAACTGGCCGCCGGGGCAAGGGGCTTGGGCGGGTTGGGGTTGGCCGGGTCGGTGTGCAGTTCGTCGAGGGGGAAGGGGGCGGGCCGTACCGGCCGCTTCGCGGAGACGATCGTCAGCGGAACGATGGTCTGCCGGGCCCAGCAGCCGAAGTCGTAGATGTTCAGCGGCATCCAGTGGGGGAAGTAGATCAGCTCCGGCGGGAGTTCGGGCAGGTCCTCCCACTTCCACCAGCCGAACAAGGCGAGCCAGATCCGGGTGAAGACGCGGGCCTCGGCGATGCCGCCCCGCTCGCGGATCCAGGCGGCGGCCCTCGCCATGTGCGGGGCGTCCGGCTCGTCGCCGGCCAGGCGCAGGGCGACGTACGCCTCGATGGTGGTGGACAGTTCGCCGGGTCCGCCGTAGAAGGTGGCCCAGGTGCCGTCCGCGCGCTGCTCGCCGCGGATGAAGAGGCCGGCGGCGTGCCGGGTCGAGTCGTCGAGGATGCCCAGGAACTGCCGTAGCAGCAGATCCTCGGCGTCCATCGTCACGTTGGTCTCGAGGTCGCCCTTCCACCAGCCCTGGGCGTCCTGCCGCGACAGCAGGAACTCGGTGGAGCGTTGAACCGCGCGTACGGCGGCGTCGCGAACCCCCGCCGCCACGGGGGTGGTGCTGTCGGTTTCGCTGGCCGAGGCAGCTCGGGGCGACACGGCCCCGGTGCTTCCGTCGGTCGTCGCTGTCATGGCTTCCCCTTCGTGCAGTCGTGCGAAATCGTGCTGCTGTGGGTCCGCCGTCGGCCGGTGCCTGAAACCTCCTGTCCGGCACCGGCCGGCGACTACGCGAGGACTGTTCGACCGATAATGATCATCTCTTCCGTACGACGACGAAGTCGGCGAGTGCCGTGAACCGATCCCGCACCCGGTCGGGCATGTCGATGGCGTCGAGGGCCTCGATGGCGATGGTGTGCTGACGGCGCGCCTCCTGCGCCGTCCATTCGCGGCCGCCCGCCTCCTCGATGAGGGCGGCGCGGGCCGCGAACTCCTCCTCGGAGAAGTTCTCGAAGTCGCTGCTCTTGGCGTCGGCGGCGAGGATCTCGCCGAGCCGCTCGGCGGCGGAGCCGCTCGCCGCGAGCGCGGCCACGACCGGCAGGGACTTCTTGCGCTGGCGCAGGTCGCTCCAGGTCTGCTTGCCGGTGGAGACGGGGTCGCCCCAGATGCCGAGCAGGTCGTCGACGGCCTGGAAGGCGAGGCCGAGGTGGTAGCCGTACTTCTCCAGGGTGTCGGCGGTGCGGTCGTCGGCGCCGCCGAGCACCGCGCCGATGGAGGAGGCGCAGGCGAGCAGGGCGCCGGTCTTGTTGCCCTCCATCTCCAGGCACTCCTCGACGCTGACGCGATCGCGGTGCTCGTAGGAGATGTCCTGGGCCTGGCCGTCGATCAGCGCGCGGGTGGCGGAGGTCAGACGGCGGGTGGCGCGGCCCGCCTCGACCGTGCCGAGTTCGAGCAGGACCTCGTTGGCGAGGGCGAACAGGGCGTCGCCGACGAGGATCGCCTGGGCGGGGCCGTGCACCTTCCAGACGGTGTCGCGGTGGCGGCGCTGCTCGTCGCCGTCCATCAGGTCGTCGTGCAGCAGGGAGAAGTTGTGCACGAGTTCGACGGCGACGGCGCCGGGGATGCCGGTCTCAGGCGCGGCTCCGGTGACCTCGGCGGACAGGACCGCGAGGGCGGGGCGTACGGCCTTGCCGCCGTCGCCCTCGGCGGGGTTGCCCTCGGCGTCGATCCAGCCGAAGTGGTAGGCGGAAACGGTGTCCATGGGGGGTGCCAGGCGGTCCACGGCCGCCCGCAGTACCGGTGTGGCAAGGGTCCGGCCGCGCTCGAGGAGCGCGGTCACGTCCACTGCGGTCGCTCGAGCGGCCGTCTCGGCCGGGGGCACAGTGGGCACAGTCTCTCCTCTTGTTGCGGTACCGGGGGTGCGGGGGCCGTCCGCCGCCTGCTGATCGAGCATCACGCGGCCTCCTCGACGTCGAAGAGGTGGCGGGGGCGGGGCCGGCCCAGGGCGGCGAGAGCGGCGTCCGCCGCGCTCACACCACTGCGGACCGCACTCTCCATGGTCGCGGGCCACCCGGTGGCGGTCCACGCTCCGGCCAGGTAGAGGCCGGGGGCCTTGGTACGGGCGCCGGGCCGCAGCCGTCCGACGCCGGGGGCGGGCGCGAACGTCGCCGTGCGCTCCCTGGTCACGAAGAAGTCCTTCACCTCGGCGCCACGCGTACCCGGAAGAAGGCGTTCCAGCTCCGGCAGATAGCGCTCGCGCAGCACCGCGACCGGTTCGTCGATCTCGTCGTGCGCCGCCGACTGCGACAGCGCGAGGTACTGGCCCGCGCGCAGCCCGGAGGCGTCGGTGCGGTCGAAGACCCACTGGACCGGGGTGCCGAGGGCCGCGAAGAACGGCTTGTCGAGCACCTTGCGGTCGTAGATCACGTGGACGTTGAGGATCGGCGCGGTGCCGATCCGCAGAAGACTCTCCGGTTCGTCGAGCGCACCGGCGGGCAGCAGGTCGTGCGCCTCGCGCTGGGGTACGGCGAGCACGACGGCGCCCGCGGTGAGGGTCTCGCCGGGAACCTGAACGCTCCAGCGCCCGTTCTCGTCAGTAGAGATGGAGGTGACGCGTGTACGGACCTCGGTACGCACGCCCGCGGAGTCGAGCGCCTTGCGGGCCAGCCGGTCGTGCAGTTCGCCCAGCGGGACGCGCGCCCATCCGATGTCGGCCGCTCCCGGGTCGGACAGCAGACCGGTCTTGAACACCATCGCGGCGAGCCCCAGCGAGGCGTCGCCCGCGACCGCGTTGAGGGTGGCGACCCCGACCAGGTCCCACAGGGCCTCGACGGCCCGCGCCGACTGACCGTGTGCGGTCAGCCAGCTGCCGAAGTCCTGCGTGTCCAGGGTCGGATCGGCGAGGTCGAGCCCCTGCAGCGCGAGCGCGGCCCGGCCCACCCTGGCCCGCTCGGCGAGCGAGAGATGCGGATAGGTGGCGAGGCTGCGCCCCAGATGCAGCGGCACCGGCAGGGCGTCCCGCCGCAGTCTGCCCAGCCGCCGCCCCTCGGGCTTGTCCACGTCGAGCACGGGCACGTCGAGACGGTTCTGCAGCGGTGCGAGCGCCGCCGCCTCGATCCGGTCGAGGAACCAGCGGTAGGCGGTGCAGCAGCGCAGATAAACGTGCTGTCCGTTGTCGACGGTCAGGTCGCCGCGCTGGAAGGAGAAGGCGAGCCCGCCGAGACGCGGCCGGCCTTCGAGGAGGGTGACGCGGACGCCCGCGTCGGCGAGGGCGAGCGCAGCGGTGATTCCGGCGAGACCGCCGCCGATCACGACGGCGTCCCGCCCGGGTCGTCCCGGGATGTCGGCGACCAGTCCCTCGGACCGCGTGCCGTCGTTCATCGTGCGCCCTCCCCTGCGCGACCGCCGTGGTGGAACCGTGCACGGCCGGCCGTCGCAGTCAGGGACGCCGCCCCCGGGCGGAGGGTTGCGTGCCGCTTTTCTCCGGGGGAATCACCTTGGAGCGGTTTGTCCATCAGGCGCGCCTCCTGACGGTCCGCCGCGTCACATGCCGGGTGTCCAGGCCGGACAGCCCGCGCACGGCGACATAGGCCTTCTCCCGCCCGGGCAGCGAGACCCGGCCGCGCAGTACCGCCTCGGGGTCGCGTTCGATGCGGTCGAGCAGACGGCGGTAGATGCCGGCCATGGCGGCGACGCAGGCGCCGCTGCGCCGGTCGAGCATGGGCAGCAGCCGGTAGCCCTCGGCGAAAAGGGCGCGGGCCCGTCGCACCTCGAAGTGCACGAGCCCCGCGAAGTCGGAGCCCTCCGGCGGGTTCGGGCCGTTGAACCCGGCCGAGCACCCGAACTTCGCCAGGTCGTCGGCGGGCAGATAGGTGCGCCCGCCCTCGGCGTCCTCGCGGACGTCCCTGAGGATGTTCGTCAGCTGCAGGGCGAGCCCCAGCGTGTCCGCGTACTCGGGCGCCCGCTCGGCGCCGCGCGCGCCCGGTTCCGTACCGAACACGCCGAGCGAGAGCCGGCCGATGGCACCCGCGACACAGCGGCAGTAGACCTTGAGGTCGTCCCAGGTCTCGTAGGTCTCGCCGCGCACGTCCATCAGCACGCCGTCGATCAGCTCGTCCAGACCGCCGAGCGGGATCGGGAAGGCGCCGGCGGCATGGGCGAGCGCGACGGCGACGGGGTCGATGTCGTCCTCGGTGACCGCGCCCTCGCGCACCCGGGTCAGCAGCGCCCGGGTGTCCTCCAGTCTCGCCGCCTTGGCGTCGCCGGCCAGGTCGCCGTCGCCGATGTCGTCGACGCGCCTGGAGAACGCGTAGAGCGCCGACATCGCGCGCCGCTTCGGCGTCGGCAGCAGCCTGATGCCGTACGCGAAGTTGCGCGCCTGCTGTCCGGTGACGGTCTCGCAGTAACGGTAGGCGGCGAGTACCGGTGCGGACACGTGTGGTTCGAGCTCCACGGTCCGGATCACCCCTCTCCTCGCAGAGTCACGCCCACCTCGCGCAGCAACTGCAGCTTGCCGGGCTCGGGCGGGCCGGGAAGTACGTCGTAATCGGCGGCGGCGATCGCTCGGACCGCCGCCCTTCCCCCCGCCACGAACCCCGCGAGCAGCAGCTTCAACCTGCCGTGGACGCTACCCACCAGGGGGGCGCCTTCATTCAGGAGACCGCGGGCGCGTTCTGCTTCGTACGCGACCAGTGCGCGCACCGATGCGCCCGCGGTGGGTGCGGCGAGATCCGCCTCCTGGACATGGAACCTCTTCATGTCCTCGGCGGGGAGGTAGACGCGGTCGCGGCCGAGGTCCTCGGCCACGTCCTGCAGGTGTTCGACGATCTGGAGAGCGGTGCAGATCGCGTCCGACAGGCGGACGCGCTCGGGCGTCGAGGTGCCGGTGACGGACAGGACCAGGCGGCCCACGGGGTTGGCCGACAGCTCGCAGTAGGCGAGCAGGTCGTCGTAGGTCTCGTAGCGGCTGACGAGCTGGTCCTGGCGGTTGGCGGCGATCAGGCCGCGGAAGGGCTCGGGGGTGAGGGAGCGGCGGCGCACGGTGGGCTGCAGGCGGCGCAGCAGGGGGTGGCGGGGCTCGCCGGTGAAGACCAGGTCCAGGTCGGCCTCGAAGGCGTCCAGGAGCAGCAACCGGTCCTCGGCGTCCCGGGGCGACACGCCGAGCAGCCTGGCATCGCCGCCGCCGGGGGCCAGGTCGCCGTCGCCGATGTCGTCGACGAGGCGGGCGAAGCCGTAGACGGCCATGAGGTCCTCCCGCCAGGCCCTGGGCAGGAAGAAGGGCGCCACGGGGAAGTTCTCGCCCGCGGCCTTGTCGAGCGTGCCGCGCTCCGGATCGAGGGGGCGCGACGTGCCGGTTCCCGTCACCGCTCGCTGCCCGTGGCGGGGACGGCACAGGCTGCTGCGTTGAGCTGGGGAGTTTCCGTAGCCATTGCCGTCACATCTCCCGTTCTACACCGCCGACCCAATACACACTATTTCGGACACGCCGCCCGGCCGTCCGCGCGGCCGCCCCGCTGGTGGGTGTCGCGCATTATCGCCCCACTTTGCCGCGTTTCGGGACCGGTACAGCTTACGTTGTACAACGCAGTGAGCTTCGCTGGGGTGTCCTGCACATCACAACAACACACCGATTGGTGTCAAGATTCCTTGGGTGAGCCCGAGTTGACGTTTCCTTTGCAGACGCGGGGCCCCGCCGCGAAGGTTGCGACGGGGCCCGGCGATCCGCTGGGGCAGGTGTGTCCAGGTGGGGGTGGGCTACTTGCCGGTGAACTTCTCGTACTCCTTGAGGACCTCTTCGGTGGGCCCGTCCAGGCGCAGCTCGCCGCGTTCCAGCCACAGGACGCGGTCGCAGGTGTCGCGGATCGAGTTGTTGTTGTGGCTGACCAGGAACACCGTGCCGGCCGTGGCGCGCAGCTCCCGGATGCGTTCCTCGGAGCGCTTCTGGAACTTGCGGTCACCGGTGGCCAGCGCCTCGTCGATCATGAGGACGTCGTGGTCCTTCGCGGCGGCGATGGAAAACCGCAGGCGGGCCGCCATGCCGGAGGAGTAGGTGCGCATCGGCAGGGTGATGAAGTCGCCCTTCTCGTTGATCCCGGAGAAGTCGACGATGTCCTGGTAGCGCTCCCTGACCTGCTCGCGGGACATGCCCATGGCGAGGCCGCCCAGGATGACGTTCCGCTCACCCGTGAGGTCGTTCATCAGGGCCGCGTTCACGCCGAGCAGGGACGGCTGGCCGTTGGTGTAGACCTTGCCGCTCTCGGCGGGGAGCAGCCCGGCGATGGCGCGCAGCAGGGTCGACTTGCCGGACCCGTTGGAGCCGATCAGGCCGACCGCCTCGCCGCGGTAGGCGACGAAGGAGACGCCCTTGACGGCGTGCACCTTGCGCACCCCGCGCTCCTCGCCGCGCTTGAGGATCCTGCTGAGGGCGGCGGTGGCGCTGCCCTTGCCGGTCTTGGCGCCGTGCACGCGGTAGACGATGTGCAGTTCGTCGGCGATGACGGTGGGAACGCGCTCGCCCTGCTGTCCGGTGTTCTGCTCAGCCACGGCCGTACCTTTCCTCCGCCTTCCAGAAGTACACGAAGCCGCCGAGGGCGAACAGCGCGGCCCAGCCGCCGGCGACCGCCCAGACGTGGTCGGGCAGGTTCTCCGAGCCGTAGCCGTCGATGAGGGCGAAGCGCATCAGGTCCATGTAGATCGCGGCCGGGTTCCACTGCAGGACGGTCGCCACCCACTGGGGCTTGTCGGCCAGCATGACCGGGATGGAGAACATCACGCCGGACGCGTACATCCACGTCCGCATCACGAAGGGCATCAGCTGCGCGAGGTCCGGGGTCTTGGCGCCCGCCCGGGCCATGATCAGGGCGAGCCCGGTGTTGAACAGGAACTGCAGGGCCAGCACCACCGGGATCAGCAGCCAGGACAGGTCCGGGTAGCTCCCGAAGCCGGCCGCCACGGCGAACAGCACGATCATCGAGTAGAGCAGCTGCTGGAGCTGCTGCAGCGCGAAGGAGATCGGCAGCGAGGCGCGCGGGAAGTGCAGCGCGCGCACCAGGCCGAGGTTGCCGGAGATCGCCCGCACACCCGCCATCACCGAGCTCTGCGTGAAGGTGAACACGAACACCCCGGTGACCAGGAACGGGATGTAGATGTCGCGCGGCAGGCCGCGGTTCGCCTTGAGGAGCAGGCCGAAGATGAAGAAGTACACCGCCGCGTTCAGCAGCGGGGTCGCCACCTGCCACAGCTGGCCCAGCTTCGCCTGGCTGTACTGGGCGGTCAGCTTCGCCCGGGAGAAGGCCAGGATGAAGTGACGCCGGTTCCAGAGCTGGCGGACGTACTCGACGAGGGAGGGGCGGGCACCGCTCACGCTCAGCCCGTACTTGGAGGCGAGCCGGCGCGCCGGGAGGTCCTCGTCGGGCGGCACGGCCGCGACCGGGGCGACCCTGCCTTCGTGCGTTGTCTCACTCACTGGTGGGTAACTCTCGTCCTCGTGATGGCCCGGTCGGTGCGGGCACGGCATGAGCCCCGGTACCCGGACGGGGTCCGACGGCTCCGTTGAACGCGTGTGCTCTTCGGATACGAGCTTGTCAGATCACGGGAGGCCGGCCCAGTCGGGTCAGCCGCCACACGGTACGCCACTTCATCGGCCGGCGGGGGCCGCACGGCGTGCTCCAGCCCTCGCGGAAGCCGCCGAACCAGGCCCTGAGGGCGGGCCCCGAGGGACGGCGGACGAGGGTGAGCAGCATCCAGACCCCCAGGTAGACGGGGACCAGCGGCGCGGGCAGGTTGCGGCGGGCGAGCCACACGCGGTTGCGGGCGACCATGCGGTGGTAGACCGCGTGCCGCGAGGGGGCCGTCGTCGGGTGGTGGAGCACCATGTCGGACCGGTAGTCGATCATCCAGCCGGCGTCCAGGGCCCGCCAGGCGAGGTCGGTCTCCTCGTGGGCGTAGAAGAACTCGTCCGGCAGGCCGCCGACCTCGGCGAAGACCTGGGTGCGGACGGCGTTGGCGCCGCCGAGGAAGGTGGTGACCCGGGAGGAGCGCATCGGGTCCTTGGCGCGCAGCCGCGGGACATGCCGGCGCTGGGTGACCCCGGAGTCGGGGTCGGCGATGCGGAAGCTGACGATGCCGAGTTTCGGGTCGGCCTCGAAGGCCTGCCGGCACAACTCGGCGGTGTCGTGGCCGGGCAGGAGTCCGTCGTCGTCGAGGAACATCAGGACGTCGACGTCACGGCCGCTGGGACCGAAGGCCTCGATGCCGACGTTGCGGCCGCCGGGGATGCCGACGTTCTCGGGCAGTTCGACGGTCCGGACGCCGTCGGGGACGTCCGGGACGGGCGAGCCGTTGCCGACCACGACCACCTCGACCGGGTCGCCGTCCTGCTTGGCGACCGAGTCGAGGAGGGCGCGGAGTTCGTCGGGGCGGTTGCCCATGGTGATGATCACCGCGCCGACCTTCATGGCGCTCACTTCAGCCTGCTGGAGGCGAGGATGGACACCAGGTGCAGCAGGGTCTGCAGCAGCGCGATGCCGGCCAGGACGGCGACGCCGAGCCGGGAGAAGAACAGGTCGCCGCGCACTTGATCGACGATCGCCAGGACCAGGATCAGCAGCGACGCCTCGATGCCGAGGATGAGCCGGTGGAACCGCAGCAGCGACGCGGCCCTGCGGGCCAGCGCCATGCCGGAGGAGCGCATCTCGGCGGCGGCCTCCTTGACGGGCGGCAGCCCGCCCTGGTGCCGGGCGACGCCCACGAGGTCGGTCTCCGCCTTGATCAGGATCGCACCGAGCGCGGCCAGCGTGCCGAGGAAGGCCCACAGCCAGTCGACACGGCCGCTGCCCCACAGGTCGGCGGCGCGCAGTCCGAAGCCGACGAGCACGGCCGCGTCGGTGAGGTAGGCGCCCACGCGGTCCAGGTAGACACCGTTGAGCGAGTACTGCTTCTTCCAGCGGGCGATCTCACCGTCGACGCAGTCGAGGAGCAGGTACATCTGGACGCAGACCACGCCGAGCACGGCGCCCGGGATCCCCGGCACCAGCAGCGCCGGGGCGGCGAGCACGCCGAAGACGGTCATCAGGTACGTGAGCTGGTTGGGCGTGACCCTGGTGTTCACCAGGTAGCGGTCGACCCGCAGGGACACCTCGCGCATGTAGAGGCGTCCCATCCAGTGCTCACCGCTGCGCCGGTCCTTGACCCCGACGGGGTGGACGACCGGACGGAGTTCAGCTACCGATGGCCTTGACATAGTCGGCGTAGATGTCCTTGATCTGGTCGGTTTCGAGGTCGAGGTGTTCGAGGATGGTGTAGCGGCCTGGCCGGGTCTCCGGCGCGAACTCCACCGCGCGGACGAACTCGTCCGCCGTGAAGCCGATCTCCTCCGGCAGCACCGGAAGCCCGTGTCGGCGCAGCACCCCGGCCATGTGGGCCGCCTGCTCGCGCGCGCCCCGCAGGTACATGGCGAAGGCGGCGCCGAGGCCGCACTGCTCGCCGTGGCTCGCCGCGCGCTTGGGGAACAGCAGGTCGAAGGCGTGGTTGATCTCGTGGCAGGAGCCCGACGCCGGACGCGAGTCGCCGGAGATGGACATCGCGACGCCGGTGAGCACCAGCGCCTCCGCGAGGACCTGGAGGAAGTCGTTGTCGCCGACCGAGCCCGGGTGCCGGAGCACGGCCTCGCCGGCCTGCCGGGCCATGGCCGCGGCGAGCCCGTCGATCTTTTCGCCCTTGACCCGGTTCGCGAGCTCCCAGTCGGCGACCGCGTTGATGTTGGAGATCGCGTCGCCGATGCCCGCGCGCACGAAGCGCACCGGGGCCTCGCGGATGACGTCGAGGTCGATGACGGCCGCTATCGGGTTGGGCACACCGTACGATCCGCGGCCCGCGTCGTTGTCGAGGGTGGCGACCGGTGAGCACAGGCCGTCGTGCGCGAGGTTCGTCGGTACGGCCACCAGCGGCAGCCCGATACGGGCCGCGGCGAACTTGGCGCAGTCGATGATCTTGCCGCCGCCGAGCCCGACGACCGCGTCGTAGTGGCCGGCCTTCATCTCGCCGGCCAGCCGAATCGCGTCGTCGAGGGTGCCGCCGCCGACCTCGTACCAGGTGGCACCCGGCAGCGAGGGTTCGAGGCGCTCGCGCAGCCGGGCGCCGGATCCGCCGCTGACGGCGACGGCCAGCCGGCCGGAGTGCGAGATGCGCTCGTCCGCGAGCACGCAGGCCAGGTCGTCGAGGGCACCCGCGCGGATGTCCACGACGACCGGGGAGGGAATCAGCCTCGTCAGTACTGGCACGCGATCTCCCGTCCGCGGGCGAGATCGTCGTGGTTGTCGATCTCGACCCACTTGACCTCGCCGATCGGCGCCACGTCGATCCGGAAGCCGCGGTTGACGAGTTCCTGGTACCCGTGCTCGTAGAACTGCTGCGGGTCGGTCTCCCAGACGGTCTTCAGGGCGTCGGCCAGTTCGGGGGCCGCGTCGCCCTCGATGAGCGTCACGCCGATGTACTCACCGGTCGCCTCGGCCGGGTCCATCAGCTTGGTGATCTTCGTCATGCCCTTGGCGGGGTCGACGACGACCTTCATCTCCTCGTCGGCCAGGGACTTCACCGTGTCCAGGGCGAGGATGATCCGCTTGCCCTCGCCACGCGCGGCGAGCAGGGTCTTCTCGACGGAGACCGGGTGGACGGTGTCGCCGTTGGCGAGGATCACGCCGTCCTTGAGGGCGTCACGCCCGCACCACAGGGAGTAGGCGTTGTTCCACTCCTCGGCCTTGTCGTTGTCGATGAGCGTGAGCCTCAGACCGTACTTCTGCTCCAGGGCCGTCTTGCGCTCGTACACGGCCTCCTTGCGGTAGCCGACGATGATCGCGGCTTCCGTGAGGCCGATCTCGGCGAAGTTGCCGAGGGTCAGGTCGAGCACCGTGATCGAGTCCGCTATGCCCGCGGGCCCCACCGGCACCAGCGCCTTGGGCAGGCTGTCGGTGTAGGGGCGCAGACGCCGTCCGGCGCCGGCCGCGAGCACGAGGCCGATCATGCGGGTTCTCCTTCGTCGTGTACGGCGGGGGCGCCACCCTTGTGGGCAGCCACCCAGAAGCGGATGCTCTCGACGAGCACCACCAGGGCGACGGCCACGGCGAGGACCGTGAGCGCGGCCTTGAACTGCGCCGCGGTGAGCGCGGCGGCCAGGACGGTGACCAGCAGGGTCCGTCCCTCGTGCCCCCCGATGGCGCGCACCAGCCAGGCCGGGGGCGCTCCGGCGTTGCCGCGGATGCGGTACACCGTGTCGTAGTGATGGTAGGCGACGGCCGCCACCAGCCCGAAAGCCGCGGGAAGCGCTCCCTTCACGTCCGCCTCGGCCGCGAGGACCAGGACGGTGCCGTATTCGGCGGCGCGCAGCAGCGGGGGGACGAGCCAGTCGAGGGCGTCCTTGAGGGGACGGTGCAGCGCCTGGCCTGCGGTGCACGCGTAGACCAGGGCGCCCGCGACGGGGGCCCAGGTGACGCCGGAGAACAGGGAGACGGCGAGGACGGCCGTGCCGGCGGCCGCCACCAGCAGCGGGGCGCCGAGGCGGGCGCGCGTGACGCGGGCCACGAGGGAGGCGAGGGGGCCGTTGTCCGCGAGGTCCGCCAGCGCCGTCGCCGCCCGGTCGGTCCGCCGCGCCTTCCGCGTCAGCGACCGCAGAACCCGGCCCGCCGTCGTGTACGTCGCCGCGAACGCGCAGCCGGCGAGCAGGGCGTAGAAGGTGATGCGCGGGGTGGTGACGGCTGTCAGGACGGCGATCATCGCCCAGCGCTCGCCGATCGGCAGCACGATCATGCGCCGCATCCACACCGTCCAGCCGACGCCGTCGAGCTTGTCTGAGAAGGCCGCCGTGGGGCTGGTGTTGCCGGTGGCGTCAGTGCCTACGACGTGCGCCTCGTTGAAGGAGAAGTCGACGACGTGGCGGCAGGTCTGCAGGACCATCGCGCCGAGGGCGAGCGCCCAGACGTCGTCGCCGCCGCGGGCCGCTCCGAGGGCGAGGCCCGCGTAGTAGGCGTATTCCTTGGCCCGGTCGAAGGTGGCGTCCAGCCAGGCGCCGAGGGTGGAGTACTTGAGGGCGTAGCGGGCGAGCTGGCCGTCGGTGCAGTCCAGGACGAAGGAGCAGATCAGCAGCGCGCCCGCGGCGACGAACCCGGCCCGCGTGCCGGTGGCCGCGCACGCCGCCGCTATGAGCGCGGTGAGCAGGGAGGCCGTGGTGACCTGGTTGGGAGTCAGGCCGCGGCGCGCGCACCAGCGGGCGATGTAGCGGGAGTAGGGGCTGATGAAGAACGTGGTGAAGAAGCCGTCCCGGGACTTCACGGCGGACTTCAGGCGTACCGCCTCGTCGTCGACGTTCGCCACGGCCTGCCGGGCCTCGTTGCGGGCCTGCGGGTCGGTGGGGACGGCGGCGACCAGGCCGCCGAGCTCGGGGCGGTGCACGTCGGCACCGTCGTCGCCGAGCGCGGTGACGAGGCGGTCGGGGAGGCTGTCGACGGCGAGCGCGATCCCGCCGCCCGTCGCGTCCTCGCGGGCGGTCGCGTCCTCGCGGGCCAGCACGCGGGTGATCGCCGACCGGCTATCGGGCCGCGCGGTGAGGGCGCCCGGGATCGCGGCGAGCGGGAAGCGCGGGTCGGTGAGGCCGAGGCGCAGGGCGTGCAGGTGACCGACGAACCGGGCGTCGACGAGGGCCACCCGCTGGTCTTTCGGCGTCTGGGCGATAAGTCGCTCGGTGTGGGCGGCGTCGACGGCGATCCGGACCTCGAAGCCGAGGGACCGCAGATCGGCCTCGATCGAGGATCCGGGGACCGGCTGTCCGGTGAGGATGGCGGTCGACAACCGAACTCACTCCCTGGGTGCCGACGCGGGGGCGCCGGTCATGTGCACGATGGGCGCGCCCGTTGGCGGTACCAGGCGGGCGGCATGTCGGCAGAGGCTATCGGATGGCTGCGGAGCGCCGTTCACCGCCCGTTCACGGGCCGATCAGCGGTGCCTCCCCCGGCCTTTGCCGCGATCATCATCGGTGATCGGGGGGCCCGCCCACAAACCGCCCCCCACAGAACGGGCATTGGGGACATCGGGTCGCGGCGTGCCGTGTCGGCATAGGGTGGTCGACCATGACATGGCTGATCATGGGCGGTGCTGGATACATCGGGGCGCATGTGGCGCGGGCGCTTAAGGGCGCGGGAAGCGAGGTCGTCGCCCTCGACGACCTCTCGACCGGGTATGCCGAGCGGCTGCCGGCCGACATCCCGCTCGTCGAGGGCTCCGCCCACGACTCCGCCCTGCTCAAACGGGTGTTCGCCGAGTACGGGGTGAGCGGCGTGGTCCATCTCGCGGCGCTCAAGCAGGTAGCCGAGTCGGTGGCGAAGCCCACCCGCTACTACGAGGAGAACGTCGGCGGTCTCGCTCGGCTCCTGGAGGCCACCGGGGAGGCCGGGATCACCCGGTTCCTTTTCTCCTCCTCGGCGGCCGTGTACGGCAACCCGGACGTGGACCTGATCACGGAGGCCACCGCGTGCGCCCCGGTGAACCCGTACGGCGAGACCAAGCTCGCCGGCGAGTGGCTGGTCCGGGCGGCGGGCCGGGCGCACGGCATCGCGACGGTGTGCCTGCGCTACTTCAACGTGGCGGGCGCGGGCGCGCCCGAGCTGGCCGACCGGGGCGTCTTCAACATCGTCCCGATGGTCTTCGACCGGCTCACCCGCGACGAGGAGCCGCGGATCTTCGGCGCCGACTACCCGACGCCGGACGGCACCTGCGTGCGCGACTACATCCATGTCGCCGACCTCGCCGAGGCGCATCTCGCCGCGGCGCGCCGATTGGAGTCGGACGCGAGCGGCGACCTCACGGTCAACATCGGTCGTGGCGAGGGCGTTTCCGTACGCGAGCTGATCGCGGTGATCGGCGAGGTGACCGGTGAGCGGCGCGCTCCGGTCATCGAGGGCCGCCGTCTTGGCGACGCGCCGCGCGCCGTCGCCTCCGCCGAGCGGGCCGCAGCGGAGCTCGGCTGGAACGCCCGGCTCGGGGTGCGGGAGATGGTGGAGTCGGCCTGGCGTGGCTGGCGGCTGCACCAGGGCGCCTGACCCGGGCGGTTCCCACCACCGGGTGCCGGGCACGATCACCTACCGGGCCCTGTTCGGCGTCCGACCGGTCGCGGCCGTGGTCCGCGCCGCGCGCGGGACATGCGGGCGTGCCGTGAAGTGCCGGGAGTGCCTGATTCGTACGGCACACTTGGGGGCGCGAAGACCGATGCGAAGGATGGGCATGCCGATCACACCTGCCACCGCGACGCACACTCCGTCGAACGGCACCGCAGACGCAATTTTGCTGGAACTGGTCGACGAGGACGGCGTGACGATCGGCACCGCGGAGAAGCTCGCCGCCCACCAGCCACCGGGTCGGCTGCACCGGGCTTTCTCGGTCTTCCTCTTCGACGAGCACGGCCGACTGCTGCTGCAGCAGCGCGCGCTCGGCAAGTACCACTCCCCCGGCGTGTGGTCCAACACCTGCTGCGGCCACCCCTACCCCGGTGAGGCGCCCTTCGCGGCGGCGGCCCGGCGCACGTACGAGGAGCTGGGGGTCTCACCGTCGCTGCTCGCCGAGGCGGGCACGGTGCGCTACAACCACCCGGACCCGGACTCGGGCCTCGTCGAGCAGGAGTACAACCACCTGTTCGTGGGGATGGTGCAGTCCCCGCTCCGGCCCGACCCGCAGGAGGTCGGCGCGACCGCCTTCGTCGCCCCCGCCGAGCTGGCCGAGCGGCACGCCAAGGACACCTTCTCGTCGTGGTTCATGACCGTGCTGGACGCGGCCCGCCCGGCGGTCCGCGAGCTGACGGGCCCGTCGGCCGGCTGGTGACCGCCCTCAGAGCACCCGTACCGGTTTGAGTGGCAGGGCGGCCCAGATCACCTTGCCGCCGCTCGCGGTGTGCTCGACGTCGCACACCCCGCCCGCCTCCCGGGCGATCTCGGTGACCAGGAGCAGCCCCCGGCCGCCGGTGCGGCCGTGGTCGGCCTCCAGGGCGGTCGGGCGGTAGGGGTGGTTGTCCTCCACGGACACCCGCACCCACTCGGCGCCGACGGCGACCTCCACGGCGAGCGTCGGCGACAGCAGCGCCGCGTGCTTGACGGCGTTGGTGGCCAGTTCCGAGACGATCAGCAGCAGGCCCTGCACCAGGTCGTCGGAGGCGGGCACGCCCTGGCGGTACAGCAGGTCCCGTACGGCGTGTCGCGCCTGCGGGACCGAGGCGTCCACGGCGGGGGCGGTGAACCGCCAGACGCCTTCGTACGGCAGTGGGTCCGGGGGCCCCGGGTCGGGGTGCTCGCCGGCGCCGCCCTCTGGGCGTGGGCCGGACCCGCGCCCGTGGTTCTCCATCGTCCGGTCGCCACCCTCGCGCTCGATTGTCACCACACGTCGAGTGTTGGTAACGAAGAGCTCCACCCCGGATGTCTGAACAGAAGTCAGCGACTATCGAGCGTTTGTGACCGCCCGTTTGCGACAAGGTCCAGAGCCGGACCGTTCCTGTCCGCCGTGCCGGAACTTCGCGAACTATTCGGGTTGTACGGGTTCGCCGGTCCCGCCGGGTGTCGTAGCTCACCTCCCTCTGCTTGATCACGGGCCCCAGGGCGGGGCTGGTGCCGCGGCAGGCAACGTTTGCCCGTGAAGGAGCGGCGTCCGGGGCGTCCTCTCGGCGTGCCGGACGGAATGCCCCGTCGATGGACCGGACGTACTTGGGGTTTCGGCCGGTGCGGCGAGAGGACGTGCCGGGCGTCGCGACGGGGCGAACGTCGCCTGCCGCGGCACTAGCATCCGGCTCATGGAGCCGCAGCTGCTGCACGGCGTCGCCGACTCGGTCGCCACCGTCGTCATCCACCACCCCGCCAAGCGCAACGCCATGACGGCCGCGATGTGGGCGGCGCTGCCGCCGCTGCTGGACACCCTCGCGGCCGATCCGGCCGTACGGGCGCTGGTGCTGACCGGGGAGGGCGGCACGTTCTGCGCCGGGGCCGACATCTCCACGCTGCAGGGGTCGCCCGAAAAGGCGCAGACGCTGGCGGTGCGGGCGGAGGAGGCCCTGGCCGCCTTTCCCAAGCCGACGCTGGCGGCGATCCGCGGGCACTGCGTGGGCGGCGGGGCGCAGCTGGCGGCGGCCTGCGATCTGCGGTTCGCCATGGAGGGCGCGCTGTTCGGGGTCACCCCGGCGAAGCTCGGCATCGTCTACCCGGCGTCCTCCACCCGCCGGCTGGTGTCGCTGGTGGGCCCGGCGACCGCCAAGTACCTGCTGTTCTCCGGCGAGCTGATCGACGCGGAGCGGGCGCTGCGCACCGGCCTGGTGGACGAGCTGCTGCCGCAGGGCGAACTCGCCCGGCGGGTCGCGGAGTTCACGCGGATTCTGGCGTCCCGCTCCCAGCTCACGCAGGCCGCCGCGAAGGAGTACGCGAACGGGCGGACCGACCGGGACGCGCACTGGAGCGAGCAGGCACGCGCGGGCGGTGACACCGCGGAGGGGGTCGCCGCGTTCCTGGAACGCCGGCAGCCGCGCTTCACCTGGTCGGTTCCCGGCCGGCCCGGGTGACCGGGGCCGGAGGCGGGGACCCGGATCTCTCCCGGCCGTCGTGGCCGGGGAGGAAAGCGGAAGTCCGTGTTCCGTGCGATAGCCGACGTCCTGCGCCAGATCGGTGGCGCGATCGCCACCGTCGTGACGCTGCCCTTCCGGGCCCTGGCCCGGCTCTTCGGCGGGGCCTCCGGCTCGGCGCGGGGTCACCGCGCCTGATCCCGCCCGTTCCGCCTCGCCGGGGGCGCCGCCCTGATCCCCGGCTGTCGGTGCCGCCTGCCACAATTGCCGCGCAACCTCAGTGAGAAGGCGGTACGGGATCGTGACGACACCCGGGTCCGGCGCAGTCGGGACCATCGAAGGCAGGATCGCCGAGGAACTCGGCGTACGGGAGCGGCAGGTCAGAGCTGCCGTGGAGCTGCTCGACGGCGGTTCGACGGTGCCCTTCATCGCCCGCTACCGCAAGGAAGCGACCGAGATGCTCGACGACGCGCAGCTGCGCACGATCGAGGAGCGGCTGCGCTATCTGCGGGAGCTGGAGGAGCGGCGGACCGCGATCCTCGACTCGGTGCGCGAGCAGGGCAAGCTCACCGAGGAGCTGGAGGCGCGGATCCGGGGCGCCGAGACCAAGGCGCGCCTGGAGGACATCTACCTGCCGTTCAAGCCCAAGCGGCGTACCAAGGCGCAGATCGCGCGGGAGGCGGGCCTGGAACCGCTCGCCGAGGGACTCCTGAGCGACCCGGGTGTGGACCCGCTCGCCGCGGCGGCCGCGTTCGTCGACGCCGACAAGGGCGTGGCCGATCCGCAGGCCGCACTCGACGGCGCCCGCGCGATCCTCACCGAGCGGTTCGCGGAGGACGCGGACCTGATCGGCGAGCTGCGCGAGCGCATGTGGGCGCGCGGGCGACTCGCCGCCAAGGTGCGGGAGGGCAAGGAGGAGGCGGGCGCCAAGTTCGCCGACTACTTCGACTTCGCCGAGCCGTTCACCGCGCTGCCCTCGCACCGCGTCCTCGCGATGCTGCGCGGCGAGAAGGAGGAGGTCCTCGACCTCGTCCTGGAGCCGGAGGAGCCGACGGACGGGCCCTCGTCGTACGAGGGGATCGTCGCCCACCGGTTCCAGATCGCCGACCGGGGCCGCCCTGCCGACAAGTGGCTCCTGGACACCGTGCGCTGGGCCTGGCGCACCCGCATCCTGGTGCACCTGGGCATCGACCTGCGCCTGAGGCTGCGCACCGCCGCCGAGGACGAGGCCGTCCAGGTGTTCGCCGCCAACCTGCGCGACCTGCTGCTCGCCGCCCCCGCCGGCACGCGCGCGACGCTGGGGCTGGACCCCGGCTTCCGCACGGGCGTGAAGGTCGCCGTCGTCGACGCCACCGGCAAGGTGGTGGCGACCGACGTCATCTACCCGCACGTGCCCGCCAACAAATGGGACGAGGCGATCGCCAAGCTGGCCCGGCTGGCCGCACAGCACCAGGTCGAGCTGGTCGCCATCGGTAACGGTACGGCCTCCCGCGAGACCGACAAGCTCGCCGGCGAACTCATCACCAGGCACCCCGAGCTGAAGCTCACCAAGGTGATGGTGTCGGAGGCCGGCGCCTCCGTGTACTCGGCGTCCGCGTTCGCCTCGCAGGAGCTGCCCGACATGGACGTGTCGCTGCGCGGCGCCGTCTCCATCGCGCGCCGGCTGCAGGACCCGCTCGCCGAGCTGGTGAAGATCGACCCCAAGTCGATCGGTGTCGGCCAGTACCAGCACGACCTGTCCGAGGTGAAGCTGTCGCGTTCGCTGGACGCGGTGGTGGAGGACTGTGTGAACGGCGTCGGCGTGGACGTCAACACGGCGTCGGCCCCGCTGCTCGCCCGGGTCTCCGGCATCACCTCCGGGCTGGCCGAGAACATCGTGGCGCACCGCGACGCCAACGGGCCGTTCCGGTCCCGTACGCAGCTGAAGAGTGTGGCGCGGCTCGGGCCCAAGGCCTACGAGCAGTGCGCGGGTTTCCTGCGGATCCGCGGCGGCGACGACCCGCTCGACGCGTCCAGCGTGCACCCCGAGGCCTACCCGGTCGTCCGGCGGATGGTGAAGACCTCCGGGCAGGAGGTGGCCTCGCTCATCGGCAACACCGGCGTGCTGCGGTCGCTGAGGCCGGGAGACTTCGTGGACGAGACGTTCGGGCTGCCGACCGTCACCGACATCCTCAGGGAGCTGGAGAAGCCGGGGCGCGACCCGCGGCCCGCGTTCAAGACAGCCACCTTCAAGGAGGGCGTCGAGAAGATCTCCGACCTGGAGCCGGGGATGGTCCTCGAGGGCGTGGTCACGAACGTCGCTGCGTTCGGGGCGTTCATCGACGTGGGTGTGCACCAGGACGGGCTCGCGCACGTCTCGGCACTGTCCAGGACCTTCGTCAAGGACCCCCGGGACGTGGTGAAGCCGGGGGACATCGTCAAGGTGAAGGTGCTGGACGTCGACATTCCGCGCAAGCGGATCTCGCTCACGCTGCGGCTGGACGACGAGGCGCAGGCCTCCGGCGGGGAGCGCCGGCAGCAGCGTGGCGGGCGGCCGCCCCAGCAGCGGCAGAGCGGCGGCCGGGGCGGTCAGGGCGGCGGTTCTCGGCAGGCCCCGCCGCCGGGCAACAGCGCGATGGCCGACGCGCTGCGCAAGGCCGGGCTGCTCAATCCCGGGAAGGGCAAGCGCTGACGGCTCGGTGAAACCGCCCCGCGCCCGGGAAAGGGGCGCGGGGCCTGCTTTCCCCCTAGAGTGATCGGCATGCCCGCATCACGTGCCATCACCTGGGAAGTCATGGAGAGCCGGGGCTACGAGACCTCCTGGGTCGAGCTCGGCGACGGCACCCTGCGCGCCCGCGGCCGGGCCGTGGGGACGACCCCGGAGCCGTACTGGATCACCTACGAACTCGAGACCAACGACAGCTTCGTGACCCGGCGCTTGCTGGTCACGGCGGAGACGGAGAGCGTGCGGCGCTCCCTCGACCTGGTGCACGACGGACGGGGCCGGTGGACCGCCGACGGGGAAGCGCTGCCCGGGGTCGAGGGGGCGATCGACTGCGACCTGGGGCTGTGTCCGCTCACCAACACCATGCCGGTGCTGCGGCACGGGCTGCACCGGGGGCCCGGCGAGCGGGAGTTCCTGATGGCGTGGGTGTCGGTGCCGGGGCTGGTCGTACGGCCGTCCCGGCAGGTCTACACCCACCTCGGCCGGACCGACGGGGGCGGCCACGTCCGGTACGCGTCCGGGGACTTCCGCAGCGACCTGGAGTTCGACGCGGACGGCTGCGTGGTCGACTACCCGGGGCTGGCCCGGCGTCTGACGTCCCGTTAGAAGGGCCCTAGCGCTCGGTCACCTTGCCGTCGGCCACCTCCAGGCGGCGCGTCACGTGGACCGCGTCCAGCATGCGGCGGTCGTGGGTGACCAGGAGCAGGGTGCCCTCGTAGGCGTCGAGGGCCTGCTCCAGTTGTTCGATGGCCGGCAGGTCGAGGTGGTTGGTCGGCTCGTCGAGGACCAGGAGGTTGACGCCCCGGCCCTGCAGCAGGGCGAGGGCGGCCCGGGTGCGCTCGCCCGGGGAGAGGGTCGCCGCCGGACGCAGCACATGCTCGGACTTCAGGCCGAACTTGGCCAGCAGCGTGCGGATCTCGACCGGCTCGGTGTCCGGGACGGCCGCGTGGAAGGCGTCCACCAGGGCCTGCGGGCCGTGGAACAGCCGACGGGCCTGGTCGACCTCGCCGACCAGCACGCCGGAGCCGAGGGCGGCGTGACCGGAGTCCAGCGGGACGCGGCCCAGCAGGGCGCCGAGCAGGGTCGACTTGCCCGCGCCGTTCGCGCCGGTCACCGCCACCCGGTCCGCCCAGTCGACCTGCAGGGAGACCGGGCCGAAGGTGAAGTCGCCACGCCTGACCTCGGCGTCCCGCAGGGTGGCCACGACGGCACCGGAACGCGGGGCCGAGGCGATCTCCATGCGCAGCTCCCACTCCTTGCGGGGCTCCTCGACGGCGTCCAGGCGTTCGATCATGCGCTGGGTCTGGCGGGCCTTCGCGGCCTGCTTCTCGCTGGCCTCGCTGCGGAACTTGCGGCCGATCTTGTCGTTGTCGTTGCCCGCCTTGCGGCGCGCGTTCTTGACGCCCTTGTCCATCCAGGAGCGCTGCATCTGGGCCCGGTCCTGCAGGGCGGCGCGCTTGTCGGCGTACTCCTCGTAGTCCTCGCGGGCGTGCCGGCGGGCCACGTCCCGTTCCTCCAGGTAGGCCTCGTAGCCGCCGCCGTAGAGGGTGATCTGCTGCTGGGCCAGGTCGAGTTCGAGCACCTTGGTCACGGTGCGGGTGAGGAACTCGCGGTCGTGGCTGACGACGACGGTGCCGGCGCGCAGGCCCGTCACGAAGCGTTCGAGGCGCTCCAGGCCGTCCAGGTCGAGGTCGTTGGTCGGCTCGTCGAGGAGGAAGACGTCGTAGCGGGAGAGCAGGAGGGAGGCGAGTCCCGCCCGGGCCGCCTGGCCGCCGGACAGGGACGTCATCGGCTGGTCCAGGTCGACCGCCAGGCCCAGGGAGTCGGCGACCTCCTCGGCCCGCTCCTCCAGGTCCGCGCCGCCGAGGTCGAGCCAGCGCTCCAGGCTGGTCGCGTAGGCGTCGTCGGCCCCCGGGGCGCCGTCGACCAGGGCCTGGGTGGCCTCGTCCATCAGGCGCTGCGCCTCGGCGACGCCGGTGCGGCGGGCCAGGAACTCCCGCACGGTCTCGCCGGGCCGTCGCTCCGGCTCCTGCGGGAGGTGCCCGACGGTGGCCGTCGGCGGGGAGAGCCGCAACTCGCCCTGCTCGGGCGCGAGCAGCCCCGCGAGCATCCTGAGCAGCGTGGACTTGCCCGCGCCGTTGGCACCGACCAGCCCGATCACGTCGCCGGGCGCGACGACGAGGTCGAGCCCGGTGAACAGCGAGCGGTCGCCGTGCCCGGCGGCGAGGTTCTTGGCGACGAGGGTGGCAGTCATCAGGTCGCCGATCCTATCCGCCGCGCCCGGTGCACTCAGCGGGCCATAGCCTTCACCAGCACGCTTCCCGCCGTCCGCGCCACCAGGAAAGACTCGCCCCGCACCGCCCGGGCGTCGAGCGCGATGCGGTGGCGGCCCGCGTCGAGGACGCCGTCGAAGACCTCCTGGGCGTGGGTCCGGTAGAGGCGGTCGAGGCGGTACGCGGTGACGCGGACCCGGCAGGGCGAGGTGACCTCGACGCCCGCCTCGCCGTCGGCGGCGACCAGACGGGTCAGCCGGCGTTGTCCGGCCGGGCTGCGGTCCAGGGCGTGTTCGATCTGGGCGACGAGGAGCGGGACGATCGGGGCGAGCCCTTCGACGTACGCCACCTCGACCCCGGCCTGTTCGAAGGCGCGGCGTACCGCCGTGCGCGCTTCAGGGGTCACCGCGCGGCCGAAGGCGACGGCGCCGTAGGCGCGCAGTTCGTCGGCGGGGACGTCGTTGGCGTCGTGGGCGATGTCGGCGCCGACGCCGATCGTGCGCAGGGCCGCGGCGAGCTTGGCGAGGAGGGCGACCCTGGCACCGATCAGCAGGACCCGGCGGCGTGCGGTGGGCGCCTCGCCGTCGAGGAGGGCGGCCAGCGCCGCGCGGTACTCGCTGCCGTGGAAGCGGAACGGCCCTATGCCGTGGTAGCCGTTCAGCTCCAGGTCGGCGTGCTCGCCGGTCTGCCAGGCGAAGTCCCGCCAGACGTAGTCCGCGCCGTCCCGTTCGATGACCGCGGTGACCGCGCCACAGGCCAGGTCGGCGCAGTCGGGGCAGCCGTAGACGACGTACCGGCCGTCCGGCAGCGGGGCGGGGGCCTCCAGCAGGAGGGCGCGGACCTGTTCGGTGAAGATCGCGGGCGGTATGTCGGAGGCGAGCGGGGAGACGGCGTCGAGGTCGGAGAGCCGGAACAGCAGCGGGCGTCCGTCGACGATGAAGTCCACGAAGTCCCGGTGCACCTGGTGGTCACCGTTGGCGAGGACTCCACCGGCACGCATCGCCGGTGCCAGGCCGAAGGTCGCGTACTCGACAGACATGCTGTGAGTATTCCCGCCGTGGAAGCGGTCTGCGCACGGCATGTGGCATTCCGCTACTGTCCCCGGATGGAGAGCGGACGCAACAACGACGTCGTCGTGGTCGGCGGCGGTGTCATCGGTCTGACGACGGCCGTCGTGCTGGCCGAGCGCGGTGCCCGGGTGCGGGTATGGACGCGGGATCCCGCGGAGCGGACCACCTCGGCGGTCGCGGGGGCGCTGTGGTGGCCGTACCACATCGAGCCGAAGGGGCGGGCGCGCGCCTGGGCGCTCCAGTCCCTGGACGTGTACGAGGAGTTGGCGCTGCGGCCCGGGGCGACCGGCGTACGCATGGTCGAGGGCGTCATGGGCGAGACCGCGGTGGACGAGGTGGCGTGGGCCGCCGCCCGGGTTCCGGGGCTGCGGGCGTCGACGGCCGAGGAGTACGCCGGGTCCGGGCTGTGGGCGCGGCTGCCGCTCATCGACATGTCGACTCATCTGCCCTGGCTGCTGGAGCGGTTGTCCAAGGCCGGCGGGGTGGTCGAGGAGCGGACGGTCACCGGCCTCGCGGAAGTGGATGCCCCGGTGGTGGTCAACTGCACGGGTCTGGGGGCGCGGGAACTGGTGCCGGACGCCTCGGTGCGGCCCGTGCGCGGGCAGTTGGTCGTCGTGGAGAACCCCGGCGTGCGCACCTGGCTGGTCTCGACGCGGGCGGGCGGCGAGATGGCGTACTTCTTCCCGCAGGCAGGACGGCTGCTGCTGGGCGGCACGGCGGTCGAGGACGAGTGGTCCACCGAGCCGGATCCCGCGGTGGCGGAGGCGATCGTACGGCGGTGCGCGGCGCTGCGGCCCGAGATCGCGGCGGCACGGGTACTGGAGCACCGGGTGGGGCTGCGGCCGGCCCGTGACGCGGTCCGGCTGGAGCGCGAACCGCTGCCGGACGGGCGGGTCCTGGTGCACAACTACGGCCACGGCGGGGCGGGCGTGACGGTGGCGTGGGGCTGCGCGCAGGAGACGGCCGGGCTGGTGGACCCGGCCGTCTAGTGCCGCGGCTGGCAACGTTCGCCCGGTAAGGAGCGGCGTCGTGGGGGCCCCTCCCGCTCGAGCGAAGTCGAGAGTGGGGGAGCGTCCTCTCGGCGTGCCGGGCGGAATGCCCCGTTGATGGACCGGACGTACTTGGGGTTTCGGCCGGTGCGGCGAGAGGGCGTACCGGGCGTCGCGACGGGGCGGACGTCGCCTGCCGCGGCACCAGTGCCCCGGGACTGGGGTGAGCTAGCCCAGGGGAACGCGGAGCGGGCCGTTCGGCTCGGTGACGCCGGTCAGGTGGGGGGCCGGCCTGGACGGGGTTGCCGTACCCGAGGTGGCGAGGGCGAAGGCCGCCGGGCCGCCGACCAGGGGGACGCGGGCCTGGGTGCGGGACAGGTCCAGGGTGAGTGTCGGGCGGTCGGCGGGCGGGTCGATGAGGTCCTTGTCCGTGCCCGCGACGATCAGGGCGAGGCGGTGGCCGGCCGGGACGACGTGGTCGGTGGCCGCGAGGTGCAGGGTGGTGGTGTACGCCTTGCCGGGGGTGAGCGGGACGCCCTTCCGGTCGGAGGCGTAGTGGCCGAGGTCGGCCCAACCACGGCTGAGGACCGTGTAGTCGACGGCCTTCGTCTTCGCCTCGGTGTTCAGGAAGCAGGCGCTGTCGCCGGACGTGCTCGCGCCCCAGCAGCTCCGGTCGGTGAGGGTGGTGATGCCCTCGTCCGCGTCGGTGTAGTCCCGGATGGTGTCGGGGCCGAGGTCGACCAGGACGGCGGAGAGGTGGGCTGTCCGGGTGGTCGGGGTCGCGGTGACGGTCACCTCGGAGGAGCCGGACAGGCGCAGGTCGTGGGAGAGCGGCCGGGTGACGAAGCCCGCTTTGTCGGCCGTCGCCTTGCCGACTTGCGCCGCCCAGTCCGTCTCGCTGTGCTGCGGGTCGTCGGTGAAGGTCTCGGTGCCCGAGCCGTGTGTCAGGCCGAGGGTGCCGACACCCGGCTGGGGGCCGGCGGCCGGGCGCAGGGTCGTGGTGGCCGTGCCCCGGGGCGGCCAGGTCTTCGAGGTGGTCCACTGGTCGGGGTGGCGTTCGATGTCGGCCATCGGTTCGCGGTCGATTCCGTTGTCGTAGCCGAGGAGTTCGTGGTCGAACCAGCGGTGCAGGGTGTCGACCCAGGCGCCGCGGCGGTAGTCGAACGGGTCGACGTGCCCGGTCTGGGACAGCCAGATCTTGCGCTCGACGCCGTGCTTGGCCAGCGCGTCCCACCACTGCCCGAAGTGCTTGGTGCGGACGTTGAGGTCCTGCATGCCGTGCACGAGGAAGACGCTCGCCCGCACCTTGCCGGCGTCCTTGACGTAGTCGCGCTCGGTCCAGAACGGCGTCCAGTCACCGGTGCGCGGGGCGCCCGCGACGATCTTCCGCTGGACGGCGGCGCACCTGGCCTGCGCGCCGGGACTGTCGACGTAGTCGGAGAGCGAGTCGGGGCCGGAGTCGTAGAGTGGGGCGCCCTGGGCGAAGTAGTAGTCGTACCAGGAGGAGATGGCGCTGATCGGGACGATGGTCCTCAGGCCCCTCACGCCGGTGGCGGCGACGCCGTTGGCGATGGTGCCGTCCCAGCTCTTGCCGATCATGCCGGTCCGGCCGTTGGTCCAGCCCGCCGTGGCGCGGACGGTCCCGGTGCGGGTCGTGTACGCCTTGGCGCGTCCGTTCAGCCAGTCGACGACCGCCTTCGCGGACTGGATGTCGGAACGGCCGCCGACGTCCACGCAGCCGTCGGAGCGGTTGGTGCCGGCGAGGTCGACGCCGACGAAGGCGTAGCCGCGCGGGACGAAGTAGTTGTCGTAGAAGAGCGGCATCTGGACGACGTCGCCGTTCGCGTCGTACGTCTTGAGCTGGCTCTCGTTGCCGCGGCCGCAGCAGGAGTAGTAGGGGCTGGCGTCCATGATGACGGGGACCCTGCGGTGCCGCTGGGCGGGTTCGCGGGGGCGGACGATGTCGACGGCGACGCGGTCGCTCTTTCCGTCGCCGTCGCCGTCGAGTCCGGTGTCCACCCATACGGCCTCGCGGATGGCGTTCGCATAGGAGTAGACGGGCCGGCTCTCCCGGGGGGCCGCGTGGGCCGCCGCCGGGGAGAGGAAGGCTGCCGTGAGGACGGCGGCGACGACCGCCGTCACCAGCGGTCTCCAGGTCGTGAAGGGCATGCGTATCGGCATGCGCGGGACGGTACATCGGTCAACTCCCGTGCAGAAGAGGGCAGTAGAAGGCCGGAAGGGACGGAAGTGGCCGAATGAAGCCCCTGGGCCGGGGGCGGTCGTGACGGCCGAATGGCGATCGTGTGACACGTGGCGCCATGGACATGCCCGGGGACACAGGGAGTCAATAGGCTCCGCACATCCGAACAGACCCTCGTGCCCCTACCACTTGGAGCTTTCGTGCACCGCAGAATTCTCGCGCCGGGCGCACTGGCCGCCGCGTCCCTGATGCTGGCGATCCCGGCGTCGGCAGCGAGCTACTCCCCCGGCGCCCCGGGCATCGGCGACCCCTACTACCCGGCCTACGGCAACGGCGGCTACGACGTCTCCCACTACGACCTGCGGCTCCAGTACCAGCCCGCCACCGACGAGTTGTCCGGTACGGCGACGATCCTGGCGCGGACCACGCAGGACCTGTCGAGCTTCGACCTGGACTTCCTGCTGGACGTCAGCGAGGTCCGCGTCAACGGCGCGAAGGCCGCCTTCACCACCTCGGGCCAGCACGAACTGGTGATCACGCCGAGGACACCGCTGGACAAGGGCACGGCGATCACCGTGGTCGTGCGCTACAGCGGGGTGCCCTCGACGAAGAGCGCGTACGGCTTCAACACCTGGCACCGCACCCCGGACGGGGCGGTCGCCGCCGACGAGCCCGAGGCGGCCTGGTGGTGGTACCCGAGCAACGACCACCCGCTGGACAAGGCGACCTACGACGTGTCGGTGGCGGTGCCCGACGGCACCCAGGCCATCTCCAACGGCACGCTCCAGTCCACCACTTCGAAGCTCGGCTGGACGCGTTACAACTGGCGCGAGAACAAGCCACAGGCGACGTACCTGACCACGCTGGCGGTCGGGAAGTTCGACATCACCACCGGCACCTCCGACGGCGGGGTGCCGATCGTCAACGCCTACAGCAAGGACCTCGGCGACAACGACGGGGCGGCGCGGGCGAGCGTCGAGCGCACCGGGGAGATCGTCGACTGGCTGAGCGGCTACTTCGGGCCGTATCCGTTCTCCTCGGCCGGCGGGTACGTGCCCAACACGACGACCGGGTACGCGCTGGAGACGCAGACCCGCGTGTACTACAGCCCGAAGCAGTTCGCGAACGGCGCCAACACGTCCGTGGTGGTGCACGAGTTGGCGCACCAGTGGTACGGCGACAGCGTGTCGCTCAAGGGCTGGAAGGACATCTGGATCAACGAGGGCTTCGCACGGTACGCGCAGTGGCTGTGGTCCGAGCACGAGGGCGAGGGGACGACACAGCAACTCGCCGACTACGTGTACGCCTCGCATCCGGCCGACGACGCCTTCTGGACCGTGAAGCCGGGCGATCCCGGGCCGGACAACCAGTTCGACATCGCCGTGTACGACCGGGGCGCGCTGGCGATCCAGGCGCTGCGCAACGCCGTCGGCGACGACGCGTTCTTCGCCATTCTGAAGGGCTGGCCGCAGGAGCACGCGTACGGCAACGCGTCGGTGGCCGACTTCGAGGCGTACGCCGAGCGGGTGTCCGGGAAGCCGCTGGGTCCGCTGTTCGACACCTGGCTGTTCCAGCCGTCGAAGCCCGCGGCGCCGGCGGCCCGGGCCGCCTCCATCGCGGGGTCGTCGAAGACGCCGGTGCGGCCCCGGTCGTGGAGGAAGATCGCGGCGACCGACGACGCCCGCTGAGGGACCTTCGCCCGGTACGGCGCGGCTCTCCCACAGGTCCCGCACGTATCGGGCACAAGGTTTCGCAGTACTGGTGTCACAGCGATACTGCTGCACATGACGACCGACACCGCCGAGCCGACGCTCACGATCGACGAACTGGCCGCGCGGGCCGGCATCACGGTCCGCACGGTGCGTTTCTACAGCACCAAGGGACTGCTCCCGCCGCCGGTGATCGGTCCGCGGCGGGTGGGGCACTACGGGCCGCAGCACGTGGCCCGGCTGGCGCTGATCGAGGAGCTGCAGCACCAGGGCATGACGCTGGCTGCGATCGAGCGGTACATGGAGCAGCTGCCGCCGGACCTGAGCGACCACGACCTGGCCATCCACCGGGCCGTGGTCGCCTCCTGGGCCCCGGACACCGTGCAGACCGTCACGGCCGAGGAGCTGCGGCGCCGGGCGGGACGGCCGCTCACCGAGGACGACGTGGAGCGGCTCACGGCGATGGGGGTGGTGCGGGCCGACGGGGACGGCCACCGGGTCGACTCGGGGCTGCTGCGGCTCGCCGTGCAGCTGCTGGACGTGCCGCTGTCCCAGGAGGCGATCCTCGCGGCGCGCGCGGTACTGATCGAGCACTCCCGGGCGGCGGCGCACGAACTGTCGCAACTGTTCCGGGGCGAGGTGGCCGAGCGGGCCGAGGAGGACGTGAAGTCGCTGTCGGCGCACATGCAGCCGCTGGTGGTGCAGGCCCTGCTGACGACGTTCCAGCGGTCGCTCACCGAAGAGGTGCGCGGGTGGCTCGCGGACACCCAGGAAGGCCGGCCCGCCTGACCGGCCGGGCGGCCTTCCGGATGGCATGAGGTCCGGCGAGGTCACGCGTCCGAGAAGCGCTCCCCCTTCTCGGCCTTCTCCACCAGCAGCGCGGGCGGCGTGAACCGGTCGCCGTAGCGGTCCGCGAGTTCCTGGGCGCGGGCCACGAAGCCGGGCAGGCCTCCCTCGTAGCCGTTGACGTACTGCAGTACGCCGCCCGTCCAGCCGGGGAAGCCGATGCCGAAGATCGAGCCGATGTTGGCGTCGGCGACGGAGGTCAGGACGCCCTCCTCGAGGAGCCTGACCGTGTCGAGGGCCTCGGCGAAGAGCATGCGTTCCTGCATGTCCCGGAACGGGATCTGATGGCCCGGCCTGGTGAAGTGCTCCCGCAGGCCCGGCCACAGGCCCGTGCGCCTGCCGTCGTCACCGTAGTCGTAGAAGCCCGCTCCCCCGCTGCGGCCGGTGCGGCCGAACTCGTCCACCATGCGGTCGATGACGGCCTCGGCGGGGTGCGCCGGCCAGGTGCCGCCCGCCTCCTCCACGGCCCGCTTCGACTCGTTGCGGATCTTGCGCGGGAGCGTGAGCGTCAGTTCGTCCATCAGGGACAGGACCTTGGCGGGATAGCCCGCCTGCGCCGCCGCCTGTTCGACCGAGGCGGGCTCGATGCCCTCGCCGACCATGGCGACGCCCTCGTTGATGAAGTGCCCGATCACCCGGGAGGTGAAGAAGCCCCGGGAGTCGTTGACGACGATCGGGGTCTTCCGGATCTGGCGGACCAGGTCGAAGGCGCGGGCGATGGCCTCCGCGCCCGTCCGCTCCCCCTTGATGATCTCGACCAGCGGCATCTTGTCGACCGGCGAGAAGAAGTGCAGGCCGATGAAGTCGGCCTGGCGCTCGACGCCCTCGGCCAGGGCGGTGATCGGGAGGGTGGAGGTGTTGGAGCACAGCAGGGCGTCCGGCGCGACGAGGTGCTGGATCTCCTGGAAGACCTTGTGCTTGAGCTCCGGGTTCTCGAAGACGGCCTCGATCACCGCGTCGCAGCCCGCGACGTCGGCGGGGTCGGCGGTGGGGGTGATGCGGGCCAGCAGGGCGTCCGCCTTCTCCTGGGTCGTACGGCTCCGGGAGACGGCCTTGGCGCACAGCTTCTCGGAGTAGCCCTTGCCCTTGGTGGCCGCTTCGAGCGACACGTCCTTCAGGACGACCTCGATGCCGGCGCGGGCGCAGGAGTAGGCGATGCCCGCGCCCATCATCCCGGCGCCGAGAACGGCGACCTTGGTCACCTGGCGCGGCTCGATGCCCTTGGGGCGGTTGGCGCCGGAGTTGACGGCCTGCAGGTCGAAGAAGAACGCCTGGATCATGTTCTTCGAGGTCTGGCCGGCGGCGAGTTCGACGAAGTAGCGGGCCTCGATGACCTGGGCCGTCTCGAAGTCGACCTGGGAGCCTTCGACGGCCGCCGCGAGGATGTTGCGCGGGGCGGGATAGGGGGCTCCGCCGGTCTGCTTGCGCAGGTTGGCCGGGAAGGCGGGCAGGTTGGCCGCGAACCGGGGGTTGGCGGGGGTGCCGCCCGGGATGCGGTAGCCCGGCTTGTCCCAGGGCTGCTGCGAGGCGGGGTTGGCGTCGATGAAGGCGCGGGCCCGGTCCAGCAACTCCTCGGGCGTGGCGACGACCTCGTCGACGAGGCCGTTCGCCAGCGCGCGCCGCGGGTCGTACTGGGTGCCCTGGAGCAGCACCTTCAGCAGGGCGTCGGCGATGCCGAGGAGGCGGACGGTGCGGACGACTCCGCCGCCGCCGGGGAGCAGGCCCAGGGTGACCTCGGGGCAGCCGATCTTGGCGCCGGGCGCGTCCAGTGCGATCCGGTGGTGGCAGGCGAGGGCGAGCTCGTAACCGCCGCCCAGGGCCGCGCCGTTGATCGCGGCGACGACCGGCTTGCCCAGGGTCTCGATGCGGCGCAGGTTGCGCTTGATCGCCATGCCGCCGTCGAAGAGGTCCTGCGCGGTCTCGGGGGTGACGCGGATGAGGTCGCGCAGGTCGCCGCCGGCGAAGAAGGTCTTCTTGGCGGAGGTGAGGATGATGCCGCGGACGGAGTCCTTCTCGGCCTCCAGCCGGTCGGTGACCACGGCGAGGGAGTCGCGGAACGCCTGGTTCATGGTGTTCGCGGACTGGTTCGGGTCGTCGAGGACGAGGGTGACGACGCCGGTGCGGTCCTGTTCCCAGCGGATGGTGGTGGGCTCAGTGCTCATGAGGGTGTGCTCCGTGTGATCCGTGGGAGGGGGTCAGACGCGCTCGACGACGGTGGCGATGCCCATGCCGCCGCCCACGCACAGGGTGGCGAGGCCGTACCGCTTGTCCTGGCGCTCCAGTTCGTCGACGAGCGTGCCGAGGATCATCGCGCCGGTCGCGCCGAGGGGGTGGCCCAGCGCGATCGCGCCGCCGTTGACGTTGACCTTGTCCAGGGACAGGCCCATGTCGCGCGCGAAGCGCAGGACGACGGCCGCGAAGGCCTCGTTGATCTCCACGAGGTCGATGTCGTCGACGGTCAGCCCGGCCTTGGCGAGCGCCTTGCGGGTGGCGGGCGCGGGGCCGGTGAGCATGATGGTCGGCTCGGAGCCGGAGACGGCGGCGGAGACGATCCGCGCGCGGGGAGTGAGCCCGTACCGCTCGCCGATCTCCTTGGTGCCGATGGCGACCAGGGAGGCGCCGTCGACGATGCCGGAGGAGTTGCCCGCGTGGTGGACGTGGTCGATCCTCTCCACGCAGTGGTACTTCTGCAGGGCGACGGCGTCGAAGCCGCCGAGGTCGCCGATGTCCGCGAAGGACGGCTTCAGCCCCGCGAGGGAGTCGGCCGTGGTGCCGGGGCGCAGGTGCTCGTCGTGGTCGAGGACCGTCAGGCCGCTGCGGTCCTTCACCGGGACGACGCTGCGGTCGAAGCGGCCCTCCTTCCAGGCGGTCGCCGCCCGCTCCTGCGACAGCGCCGCGTACTCGTCGACGTCCCGCCGGGAGAATCCCTCGATGGTGGCGATCAGGTCGGCGCCGATGCCCTGCGGCACGAAGTTGACGGCGAGGTTGGTCATCGGGTCGTTGAACCAGGCGCCGCCGTCGGAGGCCATCGGCACCCGGGACATCGACTCCACGCCGCCCGCGAGGACGAGGTCCTCGAAGCCCGAACGGACCTTGGCGGCGGCCATGTTGACGGCCTCGAGACCCGATGCGCAGAAGCGGTTCTCCTGCACGCCGGCGACGGTGTCCGGCAGGCCCGCGGCGATCGCGGCGATGCGGGCGATGTCGGAGCCCTGGTCGCCGACCGGGCCGACGACGCCGAGCACGATGTCGTCGATGGCCGCCGGGTCCAGGTCCGGGAAGCGGCCGCGGATCTCGTGGATGAGTCCGACGACCAGGTCGATGGGCTTGGTGCCGTGCAGGGCGCCGTTCGCCTTGCCGCGGCCCCGCGGGGTGCGGATCGCGTCGTACACGTACGCTTCGGTGGTCACTTCGAGCGCCTTTCGGGGGTGAGGGTCAGCCCAGCAGGGAACGGCCGATGATCTCCTTCATGATCTCGGTGGTCCCGCCGTAGATGGTCTGGATGCGGCCGTCCGTGAAGGCCCGGGCGACGGGGTACTCGCTCATGTAGCCGTAGCCGCCGTGCAGTTGGAGGCAGCGGTCGGCAACCCGCTTCTGCAGTTCCGTCGCCCACCACTTGGCCATGGAGGCGTGCACGGCGTCGAGTTCCCCCCTCGCGTGATCCTCGATTGAGCGGTCGAGGAAGGTGCGGGTGACGGCGCACTCGGTGGCCATCTCCGCTATTTCGAACCGGACGTGCTGTTTGGTGGCGAGGGGCCGGCCGAAGGCCTCGCGCTCCTTGACGTACTCGGTGGTGATCTCCAGCAGGTGCTCGGCGGCGGTGATCGCGGAGACGGCGATGCTCAGCCGCTCCTGCGCCAGGTTGGTCATCAGGTGGCCGAAGGCGCCGTGCGGCTCGCCGAGCAGGTTCTCCTTGGGCACGCGCACGTCGTGGAAGAACAACTCCGCGGTGTCCTGTGCCTTCTGCCCGATCTTGTCGAGGTTGCGGCCCCGCTCGAATCCCTCCATGCCGCGCTCGACGACCAGCAGCGACAGCCCGCGGGCACCGCCTTCCGGCGTCGTCCTCGTGACGACGATCACCAGGTCGGCGAGGATCCCGTTGGAGATGAACGTCTTGGAGCCGTTCAGCACCCAGTGGTCGCCGCGGTCCTCCGCGCGCGTGCGGATGCCCTGGAGGTCGGACCCGGCGCCCGGCTCGGTCATGGCGATCGCGGTGATCAGCGTGCCGTCGCAGAAGCCGGGCAGCCAGCGCCGCTTCTGCTCCTCGGTGGCGAGCGAGGTCAGGTACGGGCCGATGATGTCGTTGTGCAGGCCGAGGGCGAGTCCGGGCGCACCCGCGCGCGTGAACTCCTCGGCGAGGACGGCGCTGTAGCGGAAGTCGGGGGTGCCCCCGCCGCCGTACTCCTCGGGGACGGCGAGGCCGAGCAGCCCCTGCTTGCCGGCCGCCCGCCAGGCCTCGCGGGAGACGATGCCGTCCTTCTCCCACTGCTCGTAGTACGGCAGCACCTCCCGGGCCAGGAAGGCGCGCACGGTCTCGCGGAACGCGTCGTGCTCGGGGGCGAAGATCTGCCGCTTCATGCCGGCCCTTCCAGGAGATCCGGTACGTCCCACTCGCGCGCCACCTCGGCGGTGTCCGCGCCGGGCCGGGCGGGGCCGGTGCGTACGGCCGTCGGAGTGGCGGAGAACCGGGGCGCGGGCGCCGGCTGGGTGATGCCGCCGTGGTCGGTGAAGGTGCCGCGGGCGGCCAGGTGGGGGTGCCCGGGGGCCTCGCGCAGCGACAGTACGGGCGCCACGCACGCGTCGGAGCCCTCGAAGAGGGCCGTCCACTCGTCGCGGGTACGGGACTTGAAGCGGGCGGCGACGGCCTCGCGCTGCTCGCCCCAGCGGGTCCGGTCCTTGCGGTCACCGGCGTGCTCCGACAGGCCCATCAGGGTCACGAACTCCTCGTAGAACTGCGGCTCCAGGGCGCCGACCGCCATGTACCCGCCGTCGGCCGTCTCGTAGGTGCCGTAGTACGGGCAGCCGCCGTCCAGGAGGTTGGCACCGCGCCGGTCCTGCCAGCCGCCGGCGGCGAGCATGCCGTGGAGCATCGCGGAGAGGTGGGAGGTGCCGTCCACGATGGCCGCGTCGACGACCTGCCCGGCGCCGCCCGCGCGGGCGTGGTGGAGGGCGGCGAGGACGCCGACGACCAGGTAGAGCGAGCCACCCGCGTAGTCGCCGAGGAGGTTGGCGGGGACGGCCGGGGGCCGGTCGGGTTCGCCGATCGTGCCGAGGGTGCCGGTGAGGGCGATGTAGGCGATGTCGTGGCCGGCGCGGTGGGCGAGCGGTCCGTCCTGGCCCCAGCCGGTCATGCGGCCGTAGACGAGCCCCGGGTTGCGGGCCAGGCAGGGTTCCGGGCCCACGCCGAGGCGTTCCGCCACGCCGGGGCGGTAGCCCTCGATGAGGATGTCGGCGCGTCCGGCCAGGTCGAGGACGCGGGTGGGGCCGTCCGGGGACTTCAGGTCGACGATCACCGAGCGCTTGTTGCGGTTGGTGACGTCGTAGGCGGGGTCGATGGCGAGGCCGGCTCCGCCGGGGCGGTCGACGCGGACGACGTCGGCGCCCAGGTCGGCGAGGAGCATGGCGGCGAACGGGCCCGGCCCGATGCCGGCCAGCTCGACCACGCGCACACCGGTGAGCGGCCCCTGTCCTGGCGTCGTCGCCATCCAGCCCCCAGAGGTGGTCTCGGGTATGACACAACTGATGTAACACCAGCGATGCTAGGAACACGTTCCACCGAGCACAAGCCCGAGCGAGCAAGCGCTTGGCCAATTGTCGACGGAGGCCACCGCTCACCGCCGGGGTCCTCGACGGGCTCCGCACTCCTCACGCTAGCCTCGGCCACCGACAACGGCGCGAGCTGTGGACCGAGGGGTGTCATGAGCAGGCTGACCGGGACGGACCGTCCGTACGACATCGTGCTCTTCGGAGCCACCGGCTTCGTCGGGACGCTCACTGCGGAGTATCTCGCCGCGCACGCCCCGGAAGGGCTGCGCTGGGCGATCGCGGGCCGCAGCGAGCGCAAGCTCGAAGAACTGCGTGAGCGGCTGCCCGGCGGCGAGCGGGTCGGGGTGCTGCGCGCGGACGTGGCGGAGCCGGGCTCGGTGCGGGAACTCGCCGAGCACGCGCGCGTGGTGGCGACGACCGTGGGGCCGTACGTGAGCTACGGCGGGGATCTCGTCGCAGCCTGCGCGGACACCGGTGCCGACTACCTGGACCTGACCGGTGAGCCGGAGTTCGTGGACCTGACGTACGTCCGCCACGACGCACGCGCGCGGGAGACCGGTGCGCGGCTGGTGCACGCCTGCGGGTTCGACTCGGTCCCGCACGACCTGGGCGCGTACTTCACGGTGCGGCAGTTGCCGGAGGGGGTGCCGCTGACGGTCGACGGGTTCGTCACCGCCGACGCCACCTTCTCGGGCGGCACGTTCGCGTCCGCGCTCAACCAGTTCGCGCGGCTGCGGCCGATGCTGGCCGCCGAACGCGACCGGCGGCGGCACGAGCCGCGCCTGGTGGGCCGGCGGGCCGTCGCGCCGACGGGCGTGCCGCGGTACGCGAAGGAGGTCGGTGCCTGGGCGCTGCCGCTGCCGACCATCGACCCGCAGATCGTGCACCGCTCGGCGAAGGCGCTGGAGCGCTACGGTCCCGACTTCCGCTACCGCCACTACGCGGCCGTGCGGCGCCTGCCGGTCGCCGTGGGCGGGGTGGCGGCCATGGGCGCGCTCGTCACCGCGGCCCAACTGCCGCCCGCCAGGCGCTGGTTGTCGGACCGGCTCAAGCCCGGTGACGGGCCGGGCGCCGAGAAGCGGGCGAAGAGCTGGTTCTCGGTCCGCTTCGTGGGCGAGGGCGGTGGCCGACGGGTGTTCACGGAGGTCGCGGGCGGCGACCCCGGCTACGACGAGACGGCCAAGATGTTCGCCGAGTCGGCGCTGTCCCTGGCCTTCGACGACCTCCCCGAGACGGCCGGCCAGGTCACCACGGCGGTCGCGATGGGCGACGCCCTGACCGAGCGTCTGCGCCGGGCCGGCATCACCTTCCGGGTGGCCGCCGAGCGCTGAACCGCCGGTGAACCGTCCCTACAGCGACCACCCGGCGACCGTGTAGATCATCCCGGCTATCCACCCCAGCCCCGCCAGCACGGCGAGCACCAGAGCGGCCGTCACGGCACGCTCGACAGGGCGGTTCGGGTCGGCGAGGGGCTTGGAGGCGCGGGCGCGGTGCGTCGTCATGCGGGCAAGACTGCCGATCTGGGGCGCGCGTCCACATCCGTACGGGTACTCAGTCCGGGTACTCAGGCCGCCGCCCGCAGAGCCCTGCGGCACAGGGCGTCCGCTCTGCGGGTCGTCTCCGGGAGGCGGTAGGCGGGGGTCAGGGCGAGGACGTGGGCGCAGGCGTTGTCGAGGGAGGTGCGGTGTCCGACGGAGACGAAGACCGGCTTCACGGACTCCCGGGTGCGCAGGGCGCGGCCGACCTCCTCGGCTCCGGCGAGGAGCGGCGAGGCGCTGCCGCGCGGGGCGGGCGGGTCGTCGTAGGTGAAGGTGAAGGGGTTCTTGGCGACGCCGATGGTAGGCAGGCCGGTCAGCACGCCGAGGTGGGCGGCGAGGCCGAAGCGGCGGGGGTGGGCGCGGCCGTAGCCGTCGCAGACGACGAGGCCCGGCGGGCACGGCAGGGTGTCCAGGGCGGCGAGGACCGTGGGGAGTTCACGGAAGGCGAGCAGGCCGGGCACGTACGGGAAGGAGACGCGGCCGACGGCGGTGGCCTCCGCGACGACCTCCAGGGTCGCGGCGTCGAGGACCACCGCCGCCGCGGCGACGACGTCCCGCTCGTCGTCGTACGCCACGTCCACGCCCGTCACATGGCCCGTGCCGGGCGGGGGGCCCGGCTCGTCGAGCGCCACCCGGGCCCGCAACTCGTCCTGGACGGCGCGGGCCTGCTCCTCGGTGGTGGGCCAGTCCGGCGGGACGCGTACGGTCGTCATGATGGGACGAGCGTACGTCCCGGGCCGGGCGCAGTACGCTCGCGATCATGTTCGTACTGGGGAGACGAACGGCTGAACCTTCTCGGCCTCAGCCCTTCTTCGAGTCCAGCGCGCGCTGCAGCTGGTCCTTGTTCATGTGGGAACGGCCTTCGATGCCGCGCTGCTTGGCCTCGTTGTACAGCTGGTCCCGGGTCGGCCCCTGGGAGCCGGTCCGGTTGCCCGACCGCTGGCCGCCGCGCTTGCTGGAGGACATGTCCTTGGTCGAGCTGCGGCTGGCGGTCTTCGACTCGCCGGAGCGGGCCCGTTCCTTGTTGACCGTCCGGGCCGCGATCTCCTTGGCGCGTCCGGTGCTCTCGCCACGGTCCTCGGCGCTCTTCTTGATGTGCTCGTACTGGCGCTCACGCTTGGAGCTGGAGCCTGCGGGCATGGTTGCTCACTCCTTTCGCAGTCGGCGGCCGGGTACCCGCATTCCGGTACCTCACCGCTCCAGGCGTGCCACCCGCCCCTGCTCCCCGGCCGCCCAGCAGCCGAGGTCGGCGGCGCAGTCCACGGTGTCGTACGAGCCGGTGTCGACGGTCCGCCAGGTGCGGCCGCCGTCCGTCGTGAGGTCGGTGCCGGTGGGGCCGACGGCGAGGGCGGCGGCGCGGCTGTGCGGGAGCCAGGCGGCACCGGAGCGGTAGGCGGACGGCGGCTGGGCGGCCGGCTGCCAGGTGCGGCCGCCGTCGTCCGTGCGGGCCGCGGCCTGCGGCGAGGCCTGGTCGGCGCGGTAGTCGCCGCCGACGGCGAGGCCGTGGGTGCGGTCGCGGAAGGCGAGCGCGAAGACGCCCTTGGCGGGGTCGCCCGCCGGAATCGCCGTGTCGGCGGCCGTCCAGGTCAGCCCGCGGTCGCCGGAGTGCAGCACGCGCGCGCGGGCGCCGCCTCCGGTGGCCAGCCACACGTCGGACGGGCCGGAGGCGACCAGGCACTGGCCGCTCGCCGCGAAGCCCGCCTCGCCGTCGAGGGCGGCCGGCATGCCCTGGTTCGGGAGCACCTTCCAGGAGCGGCCGCCGTCACCGGTCGACAGGATGCGGAACCTGCCGTCCACGGGGTCGCTCACGGCGAGGCCGTGACGGCGGTCGAAGAAGGTCAGACAGTCGTAGAACGCGTTCGGATCGGTGTTGCGGAAGGACTCGGTCCAGCTCGTGCCGCCGTCCTCGGTGCGGTAGACCCGGGAGGCCTCGCCCTCACCGATGGCCAGCACCACGGCCCGCCGGGCGTCGAACGCCTCGATGTCCCGGAACTGCAGATCGGCGGCGCCGGGCGGCGAGACGTCGTGCCAGCTCGCCCCGCCGTCGGTGGTGCGCAGGACCGTGCCCTTCGTCCCGGCCACCCACGCGGTGTCCCGGCCCACCGCGGACAGCCCACGGAAGCGGACGTCGGGCGTACCGGTGTCCTTGAGCACCCAGTGCGGCGCCCCGTGCCGCGACGGCTGCGCCTGCGCGGGTACGGCGGTCAGGGCCGCCAGCGCGGCCGAACACACCGCCCCCGCCGCCACCGTACGAAACGTCCGCCTCACCTGTCGCGTCTTCGCCAAGCGCCTCATGGCGGGCGAAGCTAGCCGACCGGCCGGACGCCGTCCAGAGGGCTGTGCGGCCGCAAGTGGCCGTCGGTGCACGGGAGGTGGGCCCCGTCACTTCTGTGAATGAACGCGGTGACAGAGGTCACTAGAAAAGGGTGTGCACGGATGGGCTGGTTCCTGCGTCTTCAGCAGTGTCCGGCCAGATCCGTCGCGAGGGCCCGTCCAGCCGTCACAGCCGTCACAAGGGAGCAAGGCGTTGTCCACCCTCATCGAGCAGCCCGTCGAGGCCCGCCTCGTGGCCGCCGCGCCACGTATGCCGAGCATCCCCGCCACCCTGCGCTACGACCGCCGCGATCCGTTCGCGGTTCGCATGAGCTTCCCCGCCCCGGCCACCCTGGAGGGCGTGGAGGTCTGTTGGACGTTCGCGCGCGAACTCCTCGCCGCCGGCCTCGAGGAGCCCGAGGGGCACGGCGACGTACGGGTGCGGCCCTACGGCTACGACCGGACCGTGCTGGAGTTCCACGCCCCCGAGGGGACGGCCGTCGTGCACGTCCGCTCGGAGGAGGTACGGCGGTTCCTCGGCGCGGCCAACGAGATGGTGCCGGTGGGCCGGGAACACCTGCAGCTGGACCTCGATCACGACCTCGCGGAACTGATGCGGGACGCCTGAGCGGTCAACTCCTCGCGCCCAGCAGGGCGTTGAACTCGCCGTGGTCGAGTCCGCCGGCCAGTGCCCCGTAGGTGCCCGTCGTCAACAGCTCCCGTGCGGCACGGCGCACCAGGGCGTGGGCGGCCAGGGCCAGTGAGGAGCCGGTGCTCACGCGGGCGACGCCCAGCGAGGCCAGTTCCGCCACGGACGGCGTGGCGGGACCGGCCAGCACGTTGAGCGGCCCGTCGATGCCGTCGACGAGGAGCTTCACCGTGGCCGGGTCGGCGGCTCCGGGGACGAAGATCCCGTCCGCGCCGGCGGCGAGGAAGGCCGCGGCGCGTTCCAGGGTGGGGGCGACTTCCGCCGGGCCCCTGAGGTAGGTGTCGATCCGGGCGTTGACGAACAGGGGCAGCCCGGCCGCGTCGGCGGCCGCGCGGACGGCGGCGATCCGCTGCGACTGTTCGGCGACGGGGCGCAGCGCGGGTCCCCCCGGCTCGTACAGCGCGTCCTCGATGTTCACGCCGACCGCGCCCGCGTCGACGACCGCGCGGACCGTCTCGGCCAGGCCGGTCGCGTCCGCCGCGTAGCCGCTCTCGATGTCCGCGCTGACCGGCACGCCGACCGCCGCGGCGATGCGGGCGACGGCGGTGAGGGCCGTGTCCCGGTCCAGGCGGTCGCCGTCCGGGACGCCGAGCGTCCAGGCGAGACCCGCGCTGGTGGTCGCGACGGCCGCGGCACCCGCGTCCTCGACGACGCGGGCACTGGCGGCGTCCCAGGCGTTGGGCAGGACCAGCGGGCTGCCGGGGACGTGGAGGGAGCGGAAGGCCAGGGCGCGCTCGCGCGAAGTCGTCGTCATGTCGCTCACCCAACCAGCGGTCGCCCGGCGGGGGCTGGCGGGAATCCGACGTCAACGTGGGACGGGTGCCAGGGCCGAGCACAGCGCGTCGAGGATCGCGCCGATCCCGGTGCGCTCGACCAGCTCCCCGACGCGCTCCTTGTGGCGTTCGCGGTCCCCGTCGGGAAGCAGTGCGGGCAGCTCGGCGGCGACCGCGAGGGCCACGGCGGCCGCCTCCCGCTCGGAGACCTCCGCGACCGGCACGGGCCCCTCCAGGACCCGGCGTGCCTCGTCCCGCAGCGCCTCCAGGACGGCCGTGCTCTCGAGGACGTGCGCCACGCTCGGGAAGACGCCGAGGACCCGCTTCCTCTCCGCCCGCAGCCGGCCGTCGGCGGTGAGCTGCTCGCGTACCGCGTCGGACGTCACGCGCGCGTGCAGCGTCACCCAGGTCCGCCAGCGGTGCGGCCGGGACTCCCGGACGAGTTCCAGGAGCCCGTCGAGGACCGGGTCCGCGACGAGGGTGTCCATGTCGGACGGCGTGGCGATGCCGTCCTCGTCGGTGAGCAGGCCGCGCAGGGCCAGCTCGGTGAGGGCGCCGGCCCGCACCAGGTGGGCGGCGTCCATGGCCTCGGGCGTGGTGTCCCAGGCCAGCAGGCACAGGCGGGCCGGGAGCGAGAGCGGACCGTGCGGCACGAGGTCTCCTTGGTGCGGTGCGAGGGAGGGCACGTTAATGCGTTGACAGTGCCCGCCGGCCCTCCTACGGTGTACAGCGGTTCTGTTGCCGTCGACAGGAGAAGGACGTTGCTCCTCTGAGGTCTTGAGACACCGCGTCACACACCTGAGGTGTGTGCGCCGTGCGCGACCTCGGCAGTCGAGCCGTCCCGACGGAGCAGGGCCTTCTTCCTTGCCGTTCCTCCCTTCGGGTTCCGCCTTTCGCTCGTGGTCGCGGGTGTCTCGATACGCGTTTGCCCCTGACCGCACCAAGCAACCGCGAGGCCCCGTATGTCTTCATCCATCACCTGTACCTCCCTGTCCTTCTCCTGGCCCGACGGCAGCCCCGTCCTGGAGGGACTGGACGTCGCCTTCGGCCCGGGCAGGACCGGCCTGGTCGGCGTCAACGGGTCGGGAAAGTCCACCCTGTTGAAGCTGATCGCCGGTGAACTCACCCCGTCCGACGGCCTCGTGCGCGTCACCGGCGAGGTCGGGCACCTTCCGCAGAACGTCACGCTCGACACGCGGCTGCGCGTCGACGAGGCGCTCGGCATCGCCGCCAAGCGGACCGCGCTGCACGCCATCGAGGCGGGTGACGTGGCCGAGGAGCACTTCGAGACGCTCGGCGACGACTGGGACGTGGAGGAGCGCGCGCTCGCCACGCTCGGCGAACTCGGGCTCGGCCACATCCAGTTGGACCGCACCATCGGCGAGGTCTCCGGCGGCGAGTCGGTGCTGCTGCGCCTGGCGGCCCTGTTGCTGCGCCGCCCGGACGTCCTGCTCCTGGACGAGCCGACCAACAACCTCGACCTGTACGCGCGCAGGCGGCTGTACGCGGCCGTGTCCGCGTGGCCCGGAGTCATGGTGGTGGTCAGCCACGACCGCGAACTCCTGGACCTGGTCCACCAGATCGCCGACCTGCACTCCGGAGAGGTCACCTGGTACGGCGGCAACTTCTCCGCCTACGAGGAGGCGCTGGCGGTCGAGCAGGAGGCGGCCGAGCGGATGGCGCGCGTCGCCGAGGCCGACTTCCGCAAGCAGAAACGCGAACTGGCCGACGCCCAGGTCAAACTGGCGCGCCGCAAACGCTACGGGCAGAAGATGTGGGACCAGAAGCGGGAGCCGAAGATCGTCATGGGGGCGCGCAAGCGGGCGGCGCAGGAGTCCGCGGGCAAGCACCGCCTGCTGCACGAGGAGCGGCTCAGCGAGGCGAAGGAACGGCTCGACGAGGCGGTGGAGGCCGTGCGGGACGACGACGAGATCCGCGTCGACCTGCCGTACACGGCCGTACCGCCGGGCCGTACCGTCCTCACACTGATGGACCTGGAGCTCGCGTACGGCGCGCGCGTGGCCGGGGGCCTCGACCTGCGCGGCCCGGAGCGGGTGGCGCTGATCGGACGCAACGGCGCCGGCAAGACGACGCTGCTGCGGACGATCGCCGGGGAGCTGGCGCCGGTGTCGGGCGAGGCGCACGCGCACGTGCCGCTGCGTTTCCTGCCGCAGCGTCTCGACGTCCTCGACGGCGAGCTGTCGGTCGCCGAGAACGTGGCCCGGTTCGCGCCGGGCGCCACCAACAACCGGGTCCGGGCGCGCCTTGCCCGCTTCCTGTTCCGGGGCGCCCGGGCCGACCAGAAGGCGGCGACGCTGTCCGGCGGCGAGCGCTTCCGGGCGGCCCTGGCGGCCCTGATGCTGGCCGAACCGGCGCCGCAGCTGCTGATGCTGGACGAGCCGACGAACAACCTCGACATGGCGAGCGTCCGGCAGCTGACCACGGCCCTGGAGTCGTACGAGGGGGCGCTGGTCGTGGCCAGTCACGACCTGCCGTTCCTGGAGTCCGTCGGCATCACCAGGTGGCTGCTGCTCGACGGCGAGCTGCGGGAGACGACGCCCGAGGAGGTGGGGCGGCCCGGTCTCGGCAGGAGCACAGCCTGACCACGGGGGTTTTGCCCGCGCGGATCCGGCCCGCATGATGGTGGACCGGGCCCCGATCACGGGGCCCGGTCCACTGTCCCGCCGATACGGAGTCCCGTCGTGCCCAGCAAGAAGGCCCTCGTCCGCCGCCCCAGCCCGCGCCTCGCCGAAGGTCTGGTGACGCACATCGAGCGGGAGAAGGTCGACGCGGACCTCGCCGTGGAGCAGTGGGAGGCGTACGTCGAGGCGCTGCGGGCGCACGGCTGGGAGACGGTCGAGGTGGACCCGGCCGACGACTGCCCCGACTCGGTGTTCGTCGAGGACACGGTCGTCATGTACAAGAACGTCGCGCTGATCACCCGGCCCGGCGCCGAGTCGCGGCGCGAGGAGACCATCGGCGTCGAGGAGGCCGTGGCCCGGCTCGGCTGCTCGGTGAACTGGATCTGGGAGCCGGGCACGCTGGACGGCGGTGACGTGCTGAAGATCGGCGACACGATCTACGTCGGCCGGGGCGGACGCACCAACGCGGCCGGCGTGCAGCAACTGCGCGCCGCCTTCGAACCGCTCGGCGCCCGGGTCGTCGCCGTGCCGGTGAGCAAGGTGCTGCACCTGAAGTCGGCGGTCACCGCGCTGCCGGACGGTACGGTCATCGGGCACATCCCGAAGGTCGACCGGCCCTCGCTGTTCCCGCGCTTCCTGTCGGTGCCGGAGGAGGCCGGCGCCCATGTGGTGCTGCTCGGCGGCGACAAGCTGCTGATGGCGGCGAGCGCGCCGAAGACGGCGGAACTCCTCACCGACCTCGGCTTCGAGCCGGTGCTGGTGGAGATCGGCGAGTTCGAGAAGCTCGAGGGCTGTGTGACGTGCCTCTCGGTGCGGCTGCGGGAGCTGTACGCCTGACGGGTGATCCACTCCCTCGTCAGGCCCCCGGACCTGTGTGTCCTGGGGCCATGCGACGATCCGGCGGAGATCTTCGACCAGGGCTTGATCAGGAATGTTTACAACGGGCTTAACCTACGGTTTCGTAACCTACGGATTCGTAGCCTACGATTCCGTAGGTTCCGGCCCGCTCGCCGGTCCGTCCCTTTCCTGTCGTGCGTCCCCCTGGAGTTCCCGTGACGATTACTTCCCCGCACCTCGGCAGCCCCGCCGTCTGGACCGACGCCCGGCTGCTGTACGCCCTGGAGGAAGTGGTCGAGCAGGAACTCAACCGGCACCTGAAGGTCGCCAAGGACTGGATGCCGCACGAGTACGTGCCGTGGTCGGACGGCCGTAACTTCCCGGGCCTGTTCGAGGACGGCGAGGCCTGGGACAAGGAGCAGTCGAAGGTCACGGAGATCGGCCGCATCGCGCTCGTGGTGAACCTGCTGACGGAGGACAACCTCCCCAGCTACCACCACGAGATCGCCTCGCTCTTCGGCCGCGACGGCGCCTGGGGCACCTGGGTGCACCGCTGGACGGCCGAGGAGGGCCGGCACGGCATCGTCATGCGCGACTACCTGCTCGCCTCGCGCGCGGTGGACCCGGACAAGCTCGAGCAGTTCCGCATGGCCCACATGAGCGAGGGCTTCGAGTCCGACAACCGGCACTCCATGCTGCACTCGGTCGCCTACGTCGCCTTCCAGGAGCTCGCGACCCGTATCTCGCACCGCAACACCGGGCACCAGTCCGGCGACCCGGTCTGCGACCGCATGCTGACGCGCATCGCGACCGACGAGAACCTGCACATGGTCTTCTACCGCAACCTTCTCAAGGCCGCGTTCGAGCTCGCCCCCGACCTCACGATGCAGGCCGTGCGGGACGTGGTCGTGAACTTCCGCATGCCGGGTCACGGCATGCCCGGCTTCGAGCGCTTCGCCGCCCAGATGGCCATCGGCGAGGTCTACAACCTGCGCATCCACCACGACGACGTCCTGCAGCCGGTGCTGCGCTTCCTGAAGGTCCTGGACATCGACGGCCTCGGCCCCGAGGGCCGCCAGGCCCAGGAGGAACTCGGGATGTTCATGGGCGGTCTGGACGCCGAGGCGCTGAAGTTCGACGAGAAGCTGGCGGCGCGCAAGGCACGGATGGCGGCACGGGCCGGCGCCTGACGGCGTCCGGGCGGGGGGCTCGCGGCACCCTCGGATCACCGGTTGTCGAGCCGCCTGAGTTCCAGCCGCTCCTTCTCCGACAGCCCGCCCCACACGCCGAACCGTTCGTCGTTGCGCAGCGCGTACTCCAGGCACGCCGGGCGCATCTCGCACATACCGCAGATGCGCTTCGCCTCGCGTACCGAGCTGCCCGGCTCGGGGAAGAAGAACTCCGCCCCGGTCTGCGCGCACAGCGCCTGGGCCCGCCAGTCGAGGCCGGCCGGGGTGATCGTGTCGATGTGCATGGACGGGATCGTGCCGGGCGGCGAAAAACGTTCGATCAACGCGCGATCAACGGCGCCGCGCACGGCCGCCGCCACCCGATGGTGGCGTGCCGGCACCGCGGGGCGCACGGCGGCGCGCGGAAGGGCGTGGAAGTGCGGGGGAACCGGCTCCGGCAGCGATTGTCAGTGGGGGGTGCAAGACTCGGCAGAGCAGACAACGGGACCCTTCCGAGGAGGGCGATGATGCTCACCACCCGTTTCGTCAACGGCGCTCCCAACTGGCTCGACGTCGGCACCTCCGACATCGACGGCGCCGCTTCCTTCTACGCCGGTCTGTTCGGCTGGACGTTCCAGTCGGCGGGCCCGGACGCCGGTGGATACGGCTTCTTCCAGTTGGACGGGAAGACCGTGGCCGGCGGCATGCAGACGACGACCGAGCAGGGTCCGCCCGCCTGGACGGTCTACTTCCAGAGCGCGGACGCCGAGGCCACCGCGAAGGCCGCCGAGCAGGCGCACGGCAGCGTGCTCGTGCCGCCCATGGACGTGATGGGCGAGGGGCACATGGCGATCCTGGCCGACAAGGCGAGCGTGCCGTTCGGCATCTGGCAGCCCGGCCGGACGAAGGGCATCGACAGGGCGAACGAGGCGGGCGCCCTGTCCTGGGTCGAGCTCTACACCCCCGACATCGCCGCGGCCGCCTGGTTCTACCACGAGACGCTCGGCCTGGAGACGGCGGCGGTGCCCTTCCCGGGCGGCACGTACACCACCGTCAACCCGGCGGGGGGCGGCGAGGACTCGATGTTCGGCGGCATCGTGCCGCTGAGCGACGACCCGTCGGAGGACAGCGCCTACTGGCTCCCGTACTTCGAGGTCACCGACACGGACGCGACGGTCGACAGGGCCCGGGAACTGGGCGGCACCGTCCGCGTCCCCGCCACGGACATCGAGGGTGTGGGCCGGTTCGCGAAGCTGGCCGACCCGTACGGCGCCCGCTTCGCCGTCATCAGGAGCGCACCCCCGCAGGCATAGCCACAGGGGCCGGGGGTTACGCCGAGGCTCGCCGTACCAGCGTCGTCGGCAGTACGACACCGGGCGGCGCGCCTCTCCCCTGGTCGGCTCCTCGGTGCCCGAGACGGCGCAGCAGCAGCCGTGCCATCAACCGCCCCATCTCCTCGATGTCCTGACGGACCGTCGTGAGCGGCGGATCCGTCTGCTCGGCGACCGGCAGCATGTCGTCGAACCCGATCACGGCCACGTCCTCGGGCACCCGCCGCCCGCGCTCCCGCAGCACCCGCAACGCGCCGGCGGCGGAGAGGTCGTTCGCGGCGAAGACGGCGTCCACGTCCGGGTGCCGCTCAAGGAGTTCCCGCATCGCCCGTTCCCCGCCGGCCGGGGTGAAGTCGCTCTCCACGACCAGCCCCGGGTCGGCGTCGCCCATGACGTCCCGGAAGCCGTCGAGCCGGTCCGCCGCGGAGGTCTGGTCGAGGGGGCCGGAGATGTGCGCGACGCGGGTGCGCCCGAGGGCCACGAGGTGACGTACGGCCTCGCGGGCCCCGCCCCGGTTGTCGCTGTCGACGTACTCGGCGTCGCCCCGTCCCTCGCCCCAGCCGGGCCGGCCGCCGAACACGGTCGGCACCCCGGCGTGCTGTATCAGCCCGGGCAGCGGGTCGTCGAGGTGCAGGGAGAAGACGAGCGCGCCGTCGACATGGCCGCCGGCGAGGTAGCGGCCGACGCGCGCGTGGTCGTCGCGCCCCTCGGTGAGCAGCAGCACCAGCTGGTTGTCGTGCGCCGTCAACTCCTTGCTGATGCCGCGCAGTTGCAGGGCGAAGAAGGGGTCGGCGAAGACGCGGGTCTCCGGTTCGGCGATGACCACGGCGACCGCGTCGTGCCGCCTGGTGACCAGGCTCCGGGCGGCCTGGTTGGGCACGTACCCGAGTTCCTCGACGGCGCGCCGCACCCGCGCGACCAGCGGCTCCCGCACCCCGTCCGCACCGTTGACCACCCGGGACACGGTCGCCCGCGACACCCCGGCCCGGGCGGCCACGGCCTCCAACGTGGGACGCGGCGCTGTGTCGGTCACTTCGGGCTCCTCACCTGCGGGTGCGGATCAGGATAGCTCCGGCCGTCCGACCACGTGAGAGCGCTCTCGGTTCGGCGCAACGGCTTTCAGGAACGACTGCCCGATCAGGCGCCCGCGGACCCGTCCTTCCTCGCCCGGCTCGGCTGAACCCGCTTGGGCTCCCCCGGCATCTTGGGGTATTCCGGTGGGTACGGCAGGTCGCCGAGGCCGTGGTCGTGTTCGTCGCGGCGGGCCAGTTCCAGCAGGGGCTCCAGGGAGTAGCGGTGGTCGTCCATGTCCGCGTGCACGTCGCCGAGTTCGGCGAAGCGCGCGGGCATCGTGGCGATGTCGAAGTCCCGGGGGTGCGCGACGCCGACCTCCTCCCAGCGCAGGGGCGCGGAGACGGGGGCGTGCGGGCGGGGGCGTACGGAGTAGGCGGAGGCGATGGTGCGGTCGCGGGCGGTCTGGTTGTAGTCGATGAAGATCTTCTCGCCCCGCTCCTCCTTCCACCACTTGATCGTCACGTGGTCCGGCATCCGGCGTTCCAGTTCGCGGCCCACGGCGATGGCGGCGCGACGCACCTGGGTGAAGGTCCAGCGCGGTTCGATCGGCACGAAGACGTGCAGGCCGCGGCCGCCCGAGGTCTTGGGGAAGCCGGTGAGGCCGCCGAACTCATCGAGGACGGCCCGTAGTTCGTGAGCGGCGCGGACGGCGTCGTCGTAGTCGGTGCCGGGCTGGGGGTCGAGGTCGATGCGGAGTTCGTCGGGGCGGTCCACGTCGTCGCGGCGCACCGGCCAGGGGTGGAAGGTGAGCGTGCCGAACTGGGCGGCCCACAGCACGGCGGCCTCCTCGGTGGGGCACATCTCGTCGGCGCTGCGGCCGCTGGGGAAGGTGATGTGGGCGGTCGGGATCCAGTCGGGCATGTTCTTCGGCGCGCGCTTCTGGAAGAAGGACTCGCCGGTCACGCCCTCGGGATAGCGCTCCAGGGTGGTGGGGCGGTCGCGCAGGGCGCGCAGGATGCCGGGGCCGACGGCGATGTAGTACCGGGCGAGGTCCAGCTTGGTGAAACCGCGCTCGGGGAAGAAGACCTTGTCCGGGCTGGAAAGCCGGACCGTGCGGCCGCCCGCCTCCAGTTCCACCGCTGCACCCATGCGGCCACGGTAGGCGCACCGCGCACACCTCGCACACCGGGCGAGAGGTGATGTGAGCGCGCAGAATCGGACTCATGGATCTGCCGGTGATGCCGCCCGTGAAGCCGATGCTCGCCAAGTCGGTGGCGAAGATCCCGCCGGGCATGCAGTACGAGGCCAAGTGGGACGGGTTCCGGGCGATCGTGTTCCGCGACGGCGCCGAGGTCGAGCTGGGCAGCCGTACCGGAAAACCGCTGACCAGGTACTTCCCGGAGCTGGTGGCGGCGCTGCGGGAGCGGGTGCCGCAGCGGTGCGTAGTGGACGGGGAGATCGTCATCGCCCGCGAGGGACGGCTCGACTTCGACGCGCTGACCGAGCGCATCCACCCGGCGGACTCCCGGGTGCGGATGCTCGCCGAGCGGACCCCCGCGTCGTTCGTGGCCTTCGACCTCCTCGCGCTGGGGGACGAGGCGCTGACGGACGTGGAGCTGACCGACCGGCGGGCGCTGCTGGCCAGGGCACTGGACGGCGTGACCCCGCCGGTCCATCTCGCGCCGGCGACGACCGACATAGAGGTGGCACAGAGCTGGTTCGAACAGTATGAGGGGGCCGGTCTCGACGGCGTCATCGCCAAGCCGCTCACCCTGCGCTACCGCCAGGACGAGCGCGCCATGTTCAAGATCAAGCACGAGCGGACGGCGGACGTCGTGGTGGCGGGCTACCGCTGGCACAAGAGCGGGCCCGTCGTCGGTTCGCTGCTGCTCGGGCTCTACGACGACGAGGGCCGCCTGCAGCACGTGGGCGTGTCCGCGGCCTTCCCGATGAGACAGCGGGCCGAGCTGGTCGCGGAACTGGAGCCGCTGAAGATGGACGACGTCGTGGGGCATCCCTGGGCGGCCTGGTCCGAGGAGGCGGCGCACGAGACGGCCCGGCTGCCGGGGGCACCGAGCCGCTGGTCGGGCAAGAAGGACCTGTCGTGGGTGCCGCTGCGGCCGGAGCGGGTGGTCGAGGTGGCGTACGACCACATGGAGAACGGGGCCCGCTTCCGGCACACCGCCCGCTTCCGCCGCTGGCGCCCGGACCGGACCCCGGAGAGCTGCACCTACGCCCAGCTGGAGGAGCCGGTGCGCTATGACCTGGACGAGATCCTCGGCTCCCCCGGCTGACTCAGGGCCGCATCAGCACCTTCACGGCGCCGTCCTGCTTCTTCTGGAACATCTCGTACGCGTGGGGCGCCTCGGTGAGCGGCACGTGGTGGGTGGCGAAGTCGTCGACGCCGAGCCGGTCCTCGTCGGTCAGGTACGGCATGATGTCGTCGCTCCAGCGGCGCACGTTGGCCTGGCCCATGCGGATCTGGACCTGCTTGTCGAACAGGGTCAGCAGGGGCAGCGGGTCGGCCATGCCGCCGTAGACACCGGTGAGCGAGAGGGTGCCGCCGCGGCGCACCAGGTCGATCGCGGTGTAGAGGGCGGCGAGCCGGTCGACGCTGAAGCGCTCGGCGAAGGGGCCGCTGAGTTTGCGCGGCAGCAGGGTCGAGGCCTGCTGGGCGAGGCGGGCGGCCACGCTGCCGTGCGCCTCGGTGCCGACCGCGTCGATCACGGCGTCGGGACCGCGTCCGTCGGTCTCGTCACGGATCGCCTCGACCAGTTCCTTCTCGCTGTCGAAGTTCCTCAGGTTGTACGTCTCCACGCCCCGCGCACGGGCCCGGCGCAGCCGGTCGCTCACCAGGTCCACGCCGAACACCCGCCCGGCGCCGCGCTCCTGGGCCACCCGGCAGGCCATGTCGCCGATCGGTCCGAGCCCCAGCACGGCGACGCTGCCGCCCTCCGGAACGCCCGCGTACTCGACCGCCTGCCAGGCGGTGGGCAGCACGTCGGAGAGGTAGACGAACCGGTCGTCCGGCGGGCCCTCGGGCACCTTGATCGGGCCGAACTGGGCCTGCGGGACGCGCAGGTACTCGGCCTGGGCGCCCGGCACGGCACCGTAGAGCCGGGTGTAGCCGAACAGGGCGGCGCCCATGCCCTCGCTGGTGACCTGGGTGGTCTCGCACTGGGTGGGCAGCCCGGTCAGGCACATCCAGCAGTTGCCGCAGGCGATCTGGAACGGCACCACCACCCGGTCGCCCGCCGCGAGGTCCGGCACCCCGGGGCCCACCTCCTCGACGATGCCCATGGGTTCGTGTCCGAGGATGTCGCCCGGTGTCATGAACGGGGTGAGGACCTCGTACAGATGCAGGTCGGAGCCGCACAGTCCCGAGGACGTGACGCGGATGATCGCGTCGGTCGGCTCCTGGATCTTCGGATCGGGCACGTCCTCCACCCGTACGTCCCGCTTGCCCTGCCAGGTCACAGCCTTCATCGCGTGGTGCTCCCTCCGTCGCGTCGGGTCTCCGGTGGCACGGTCAGCCCCGGGTACCCGAGGCCTGTGCGCCGAAGCACCACGCCGTCGGCCGTTCGGAGTCGTTCGCCGTCGTTCGGCGCTTCCGACGGGCCCGGTCGCGACCGGGCGGGTATGGCCACCGATGTCGCTGACCGGGGCGCTGCCGGCCGCCGTGGCGACGGCCGCGCTCGCGGCGGGCTGCACGGGACAGCATCACGGGGACGACGGACGGGGCCGGACGAAGGCACCGAGCCCCGCGCAGATCACCCCGGCTCCGGCAAGGAGCACCGCGAGCCCCGGCCACGTCCTCGCCGTGAAGATCGACAACGCGACGGACGCCCGGCAGCGCCAGTACGACGACCCGACGCTCGCCTTCTCCGGCGCCCAGAGCGAACTGCTGCCGCTGATCGACAAGGCCCCGCTCAGGGCAGAACCGCCGGTCAAGGCCTCCGCCGCCTACGTCCGCGGCAGCACCCGGGCGGCGCCGCACAACCTGTACCTCCACCCAGCCCGCCTGATGCGTTCGGCGCCCGGCCCCGGCGCGCTCACCAACGGTTTCCGCTACGGCGCCGCACCCGCCGGCGGCCGACCCGATACCTCGCTCACCGTGCGCCACCCCGCCGCCCGCTTCACCTTCACCTGGTCCGGCGGCCGTCACGGCTGGCATGTCGCGATGGACGGCACGCCGAGTGTCACGGCGGACGGCCAGCCGGTGACCCCGGCGACGGTCGTCGTGCAGTACGTGCGGGTGCGCGGGTCCCGCTTCCACGACTTCCTCGGCAACGCCACCCCCTTCACCGAGACGGTCGGCTCCGGCCGGGCGACGGTGCTGCGCGACGGCAAGGCCTACGACGTCGGCTGGAAGCGCGCCCGGGACACGGACGGCACGGACTTCACGACCGGCGACGGCAGGCCCGTCGACTTCGCGAAGAGACAGGTGTGGGTGGTGTTCACGCCGGCCTCCTGACCGGCGCGACGGACTCAGCCCTGCGTGATCAGGGGTTCCGCCGGGTTGCGCAGTTCCTCGGCCGCGTCCGCGACCCGCTGGATCAGGTCGAAGAACACCGCCTGCTCGGCGGCGGACAGCGGGGCGAGGAAGACCTGGTTCATCCGGGCGGTGCGCACGGTCAGCTTGCGGTGGGTGCGCACGCCGTCCTCCGTCAGACGCAGCAGGAAGCGGCGGCCGTCCTGCGGGTCGCGCACCTTGTCGAGCAGGCCGCGCCTGCCGAGCCGGCTGATCACCTCGGCGATGGTGGACCGGTCGAGCCCGACCCGCTCCCCCACCGTGCGCTGGTCCAGGCCCGGCTCGGCGACCAGCGCGTTGAGGACCGCGAACTGCGGCGAGGTGATCTCCTCCGAGACCATCGTGTTCCACAGCAGGTAGTGGGCCTGCTGCAGCCGCCGGGCGAGATGCCCGGGGTGGGTGGTGAGGTCCACCGCTGCCATCTGCGCTCCCCAGTCGAATTCGTTGGTGCACTGAACGATACCCGCCGCCTTCTCCGCTGTCTTCAGCCTGCGCGTCACGGTCGACCTCGACCTTTTTCGAGGTCTTGACGTCGGACGGCCCGGATGGCAGCGTGAAGGAAACGTCACCAAAATACTCAGTGCCCTGATTAGTTAGCCGGGGAACCCGCCATGACCCTCACCCAGCACGACATCGACCAGGAGATCGCGGCCGAGCACGCCGCGTACGAGAAGCGGGTCGCCGACGGCGCGCCCGTCGAGCACCACCCGCGCCGCGACTACGCGCCGTACCGCTCCTCGGTGCTGCGCCACCCCAAGCAGCCGCCGGTCTCCATCGACGTCAGCAAGGACCCGGAGCTGGTGGAGCTGCACTCCCCCGCCTTCGGCGAGCGCGACATCACCGAGATCGACAACGACCTCACCCGACACCACCGGGGCGAGCCGATCGGCGAGCGCATCACGGTCTCCGGCCGGCTGCTCGACCGCCACGGCAAGCCCGTGCGCGGCCAGCTCGTCGAGATCTGGCAGGCCAACTCCGCGGGCCGCTACGCCCACCAGCGCGAGCAGCACGACGCGCCGCTGGACCCGAACTTCACGGGCGTCGGCCGTACGATCACGGACGCCGAGGGCCGCTACCACTTCACGACGATCCAGCCCGGGCCCTATCCCTGGCGCAACCACGTCAACGCCTGGCGGCCGGCCCACATCCACTTCTCCATGTTCGGGACCGCGTTCACGCAGCGGCTGGTGACCCAGATGTACTTCCCGAGCGACCCGCTGTTCCCCTACGACCCGATCATCCAGTCGGTGACGGACGACGCGGCGCGGCAGCGGCTGGTCGCCACGTACGACCACGGCCTGTCCGTACCGGAGTTCTCGATGGGCTACCACTGGGACATCGTGCTGGACGGCCCGAACGCCACCTGGATCGAAGAAGGACGCTGACCCGCCATGACGAAGATCGACACCAGCAGGCCGGAGAACGTGCTGCCCACCCCGTCGCACACGGTGGGTCCCTTCTACGGGTACGCGTTGCCCTTCCGTGGCGGCGAGGAGATCGCGCCCGTCGGGCACCCGGACACCGTCACCGTCCACGGGTACGTCCTCGACGGCGAGGGAAAGCCGCTGCCGGACGCCTTCCTGGAGCTGTGGGGCGCCGACCCGGACGGCAACGTGCCGACCGCCGACGGTTCGATCCGGCGCGACCCGGCGACCGGCGGCTATCTGGGCCGCAACGGCGTGGAGTTCACCGGCTGGGGGCGCGTCCAGACGGACGCCGACGGCCACTGGTACGCGCGCACGCTGCGGCCGGGCGCCCGCGGGCGCAGTGCCCCGTACATCAGCGTGTGCGTGTTCGCGCGCGGGCTGCTGGTGCACCTGTTCACCCGGATCTACCTGCCGGGCGACGAGGCCGCGCTGGCGGCCGACCCGCTGCTCGCCCGGCTGGACGTTCAGCGGCGCGACACGCTGGTCGCGCGGGACGAGGGCCGGGGCACCTACCGTTTCGACATCCGCCTTCAGGGCGAAGGCGAGACGGTCTTCCTGGAGTTCACGTGACCTCTGCCGATCCCGACGCCGCAGGCCTGCTCGCCCCCGGGTGGGCAGGCTCCCCGGCCGCCGCCGCGACCTCCGACAGCGCCTTCCTCCAGGCCCTGCTCGACGCGGAGGCGGCCCTCACCCGCGCCCAGGCCGCCCTGGACCTCGCCCCGCACGAGGCGTCGGCAGCGGTGACCGAGGCGGCCGACGCCGACCGCTTCGACGTGCGCTCCCTCGCCGAGCGCGCCCGCTTGGGCGGCAACCCGGTCATCCCGCTGGTCGCCGACCTGACGCGGGCCGTGGGCGAGGAGTACGGCCCCTACGTCCACCGGGGCGCGACCAGTCAGGACATCATGGACACGGCCCTGATGCTGGTCGCCGTGCGCACCCTGGACCTGATCCTCGGCGACCTCGCCCGCACCGGGCGGGCGCTGGCCCGGCTGGCCGCCGAGCACCGCGACACCGCGATGCCCGGACGCACGCTCACCCAGCACGCCGTGCCGACGACGTTCGGGCTGAAGGCGGCCGGCTGGCGCTCCCTGGTGCTCGACGCACGGGACCGGACCAGAACCGTGCGGGACGGGCTGCCCGCCCAACTGGGCGGCGCGGCCGGGACCTTGGCGGCCTTCACCGCCTACGGCACCGAGGACACCCGGGCCCTGACGGCCGCCTTCGCCGGTGAACTCGGCCTCCAGGAGCCGCTGCTGCCCTGGCACACCCTGCGCACCCCCGTCGCCGACCTCGCCGGCTGTCTGGCCTTCGCCGCCGGGGCGCTGGGCAAGGTGGCCGCGGACGTGCTGGTGCTCGGCCGTACCGAGATCGCGGAGCTCGCGGAGGGCAGCGGGGGCGGTTCGTCGGCCATGCCGCACAAGGCCAATCCCGTACGGTCCACGCTGATCGCGTCCGCCGCCCGGCGGGCGCCGCAGCTCGCGGCCACCCTGTACGCGTCCCTGGCGGCGGAGGACGAGCGGCCCGCCGGGGCCTGGCACGCCGAGTGGGAGCCGCTGCGGGACCTGCTGCGGCTGGTCGGCGGAGCCGCCCGGGACGCGGCCGAACTGGCCGAGGAGCTGCGGGTGAACGCGGAGGCCATGCGCGAACACCTGGGTCTCACCCACGGGTTGATCGTCTCCGAGCGACTGTCCGCCACACTGGCCGCCCGGCTCGGGCGCGCCGAGGCCAGGACCCTGATCACGGAACTGGCCCGGCGCGCCTACGCCGAGGGCCGGTCGCTCGGCGAACTCCTCGCCACCGAACCCCGGTTGAAGGACGTCGACCTCGACGAGGCCACCGACCCCGCCCGCTACACCGGCTCCGCCGGAGCCCTCACCGACCGTGCCCTGGAGCGACGTTGACCGGGAAAGTCCTCAACCATCGTGCCGAGGGGCCCACTTCGGCTCCCCCGCTGCTGCTCGGGCCCTCGCTGGGCACCTCGTACGCCCTGTGGGACAAGGTGGCGCCCGAACTGTCCATCACCCACCGGGTCGTCCGCTGGGACCTGCCGGGGCACGGCGGTTCGGCGGCCGATCTGATCGGTCCCGGGGCGAGCGTCGGTGACCTCGCCGACCTGGTGCTGGCGCTCGCCGACTCGCTCGGCATCGAGCGGTTCGCCTACGCCGGTGTGTCGCTCGGCGGTGCCGTCGGCCTGCATCTCGCCGTGCACCACCCCGAGCGGGTCACCTCGCTGGCGGTGATCTGCTCCTCGTCCCACTTCGACGGGGCGAAGCCCTGGCAGGAGCGGGCCGAGCGGGTCCGGCGGGAGGGACTCGAGTGGCTGGTGGAGAGCGCCGACGCACGCTGGTTCACTCCCGGTTTCACCGTCCCGGAACTGGTACGGGACCAGGCTGCCGCCGACCCCGAGGCGTACGCCGCCTGCTGTGACGCACTGGCCGCCTTCGACCTGCGGGACCGGCTCCCGGAGATCTCCGCGCGCACGCTGCTGATCGCCGGCCGCGAGGACCGGGCGACACCGCCGCCCCACCTGCGGGAGATCGCGGACGCCGTGCCGGGCGCGGCGCTCGTCGAGCTCCCGGGCGCGGCCCACCTGGCGCCCGCGCAGTGCCCGAACGCCGTGCTGACGGCGCTGCGCACGCACCTCGGCGCGGGCGCGCGGCGGGGCATGGAGGTGCGGCGGGAGGTGCTCGGGGACGCGCACGTCGACCGTGCGCAGGCCCGCCAGACGCCCTTCACCGCCCGCTTCCAGGACTTCATCTCGCGTTACGCCTGGGGCGAGATCTGGACCGACCCGACCCTCTCGCGCCGCGAGCGCAGCATGATCACCCTGACCGCGCTGGTCGCCCACGGCCACTACGAGGAGCTGGCCATGCACGTGAGGGCGGCCCGGCGCAACGGGCTCACCCCGGAGGAGATCGGCGCGGTGCTGCTCCAGACGGCCGTGTACTGCGGGGTGCCGGCGGCGAACTCGGCGTTCGCGGCGGCCCAGCGGGTGCTGGCCGAGGAGGGCGACGACAGCCAAGGGTGACCCTGGCGGTCGTAGCTCCAGCAGCATCTCGCACCCGGCGTCGGCGCGTGCCTACGGTGGAGCCATGTCCACGATTCTCATCACCGGCGCCACCTCCGGTCTCGGCCGGTACCTCGCCTTCGAGCTGGTCCGCTCCGGGCACGTCGTCCTCGCGCACGGCCGTGACCCGGACCGGACCGAGCGGCTGGTCGAGGAGCTGCGCCTGGAGGGCGACGCGGAGGCCTTCGTCGCCGACCTCGCCTCGCTGGCGCGGGTCCGCGAACTGGGCGCGCACGTGGCCGGCGCGCATCCCGACCTGGACGTGCTGATCAACAACGCCGGGGTGGGAGCGGGTGCCCCCGGGAGCGGACGCGAGCTGAGCGCCGACGGGCACGAACTGCGGCTGGCGGTCGACTACCTGGCCCCGGTGGTGCTCACCCGCGCCCTGCTGCCGGTGCTGCGCGCGAACACACCGGCGCGCGTCGTCAACGTCGGCTCGGTCGGCCAGGAACCCGTCGACTTCGACGACATCGAGTTCCGTCGCGGCTACGCCGGTTTCGCGGCCTACTGCCGCGCCAAGTTCGCCCTCGCGGCCCACACCTTCGCGTTGGCCGAGGAGTTGGCGGACACGGGCGTCGCGGTGAACGTCCTGCACCCGGCGACCTTCATGGACACCGCGATGGTCCGCGAGGGCGGCGTCACCCCGTGGACCACGGTGGCCGACGGAGCACCCGGTGTGCTGGCCCTGGCGACCCAGGACCTGGGCACGGGAGGCTACTTCGACGGCACACGCCCGTCCCGGGCGCACGAGGCGGCGTACGACCGCGACGTGCAGAAGCGACTGGCGGCCGTCACCGACCAGTTGCTGGCCCTCTAGGTCCGAAACTGACGGGCGTTGTTGACAGGTGGGAATCTCAGCGCAGGCCCCGCCCGGTCTCCAGCACCTCCCGGGCCTGCGCCACCAGCCCGTCCGCGCCGCACGAACGGGCCAGTGACAGGCCGCGGTTGAGCTCGGCCACCGACCGTGCGGCGATCCCGTACTCCACCCGCGCCGCCGCGTGCTCGTACTGACACGGCGAGGCCTCGAGGTAGGCCACCGCCTGGGCGGCCAGCCGCACCGCCCGCTGTCCGGTCTCCAGCGCGGCGGCGCACCGCAGGGCCTCGCCGATCGCTGTGTCCGTCCCGAACCGCTCCGCGTGCCGACGGGCGTCGACGGCGAGCCGGGCCGCCCGGGACGGGTCCTCCGTGGCGAGGGCGCGGGCGAGGTCGAGGGCCCAGGGCACGAGCACCGGGTTGTGCCGGCCCCGCGCGGCGGCGGCCTTCTCGGCCTGCTCGAGTTCGTTGACGCCGTCCTTGGTACGGCCGACGGCGAGCAGCAGCCGGCCGCGCACGGAACGCGGGTCGGGCACCACGATGGTGGACGGGTAGGGCGGCGCGAAACCGAACTGTTCGGCGATCTCCCAGGCCTCCTCGACATGGCCGCGGGCGAGCAGCGTGTCGACGAGGTTGCAGGTCGCCGTCCAGTACAGCGGCAGTCCGCGGCCCACCCGCTCGGCGAGCCGTACCGCTTCCCGCAGCGAGGTCTCCGCCTCCCGCAGCCGGCCGCGCCTGCGGTGCCCGAGGCCGACGTAGGCGTGGGCCAGGGCGAGGTGGCCGCCGCTCCAGCCGGCCGACTCGTAGGCGCGCAGGGCCTCGGTGCACAGGCTGTCGGCGCGGTCGAGACGGTCGGTGTAGAGGTAGGAGCAGGCGAGCATCAGCCCGAGTTCGATGCCCCACTCGGTGTCGGTCCAGCCGAGTCCCGGGGCGAGGCGGCCGTTGACGAGGGAGCGGTCGCAGAACTCGGCGACCTCCTCGGCGCTCTCGCCGCGGTTGAGGGCGTCGAAGCCGCGCAGCATGAGCAGGGCGCGCTCGGAGTTGTCACGGCCGGTGCAGGTCGCGGCGAGTGCCGCCAGCCGCTCGGAGCGGTCCGCCGAGACGGCCTCACCGGAGATGCCCTCCCACATGAACTGGACGGCCTGCAGCCGCAGTTTCGCGGGACCGTCCCGGTGCCGGGCCGCCTCCGCCTCGACCGTGCGGACGGCCTCCTGCAACTGGTCGTTGTGCAGCAGCGCCTGGGAGAGGCGGAAGACCGCGTCCACCCGCTCGTCGCCGTCGAGGCCGGGCATGCCGAGCGCGGACCGGAGGTGGCCGATGGTGGTGGCGGGGGCCGTCAGGAGGGTGGCACAGCCCAGTTCGTACAGGACGCGCGCGTGGACCTCGGGGAGGGGCGGTTCCCGCAGGGCGCGCTCCAGGCAGCGGCGGGCCGCGTCCGGGGCGCCGACGGCGAGGTGTTCGCGGGCGGCCTCGCGCAGCTGCTCGACGACTTCCTCGTCGTCGTCCGGGTGCACCTGGAGCAGGTGCCGGGAGGCCATCGCGGCGCCGAGTCCCGAGTCGGTGATGATCTGGGCGGCGATGCCGTGCATGGCCGTCCGCAGGGCGTCCGGGATGGAGTTGTAGACGGCGGAGCGGATCAGCGGGTGGACGAACACCAGGTCGCCGTCGTCCGCCTGGCGGTTCGCGGGGTCGGGCTCGGTCAGGATGCGGGCGTTGCGCAGCAGGTGGGCGCAGCGCACCGCGTCGTCGTGGTCCATGGTGGCGAGGCGGGCGACCAGGCCGACGGAGATGCCGGTGCCGAGGATGGCGGCCGCCCAGGCGAACCGGGTGGCCTCGATGCCGAGTTCCTCCAGCCGGGCGACGAGGCCGCCGCCGCGGGCCGAGCGGTTCAGGGCGCGCAGTTCGGCGGCCGCCGCCTCGGTCGGCTCGAGCTCGCTGTCGCGCACCTTGGCGAGGAGTTCGACGGTCTCGTACGGGTTGCCGCCGGTGACGGCCCACACCTCGCGGCAGAAGGGGGCGTCGGCGTGGCCGCCGAGCGTGGCGCGGGTGAGTCCGGCGGTGGCCTCCGGGGTGAGGGGGTTGAGAACGGCCGCGGGCCGGCCGGCGGCGGCGACCGCCTCGAGGAGCCGGGCGCCCTCGCCGCCGACCTCGCCGGGCCGCCGGGCGACGACGACCAGGACGGACAGGTCGTCCAGCCGTTCGGCGAACGCGGCGAGCCAGCGCAGGGTCTCCAGGTCGGCCCAGTGGGCGTCGTCGATCAGCAGCACCAGCGGCCAGTCGCGCCGGGCCAGCCTGCGGACGGCGGTGACCAGGCCGTCGCACACGCCCTGCGGGTCGGCCTGGCGCTCGCCGGGTTCGGTGATGCCCAGGGCGGGGCCGGCCACGTCGTACCAGTCGCCGAGGTACTCGCGGGCCTCCTCCGGCAGCAGCGACATCAGCGCGGGCTGCAGCAACTGGCGCACCACGTTGAAGGGGACGGACCTCAGGGTCTCGGCGCCGCGGGCCGACCAGACCGTGCAGCCGCCAGCCTCGGCGATGCGCCGGGTCCGGGCCAGCAGTGCGGTCTTGCCGAAGCCCGCCTCGCCCCGGATCAGCAGCAGGCTGCCAGAGGAGGCACGGTCGGCGCGCAGTGTGTCGATCGCCCGCACGACTTCGGCGACCTCGTCTTCGCGCTCCCACAGGGAAGCCGAGGCGGCCTCCGTGGGCCCGACCTCCGTCATCCCGCTACCTCCCCAAGTCGCCCGAACGACGTACAGACCTCGAGCGTAGCCGTCCGGCGTCGGCCTGCGGAGGGCGGTCCCGGCAGCTGTTGCCGTGACGGGTGACGGTCGGCACGGACGGGCGACGGCCCGGGGCCGTGACCTGGCCCGGTAGAGCCGACAGATCGTCAAAGGTCGTTGAAGCAAAGGTTTCTTCGGGACAACACGAGGACAGGCGGGACGCGTCCGCGCTATGGGGCGAGCGGGTGCGGAGCTCCGGCTCGAACGCCGAGGCCGGATCCTCTCATCCCGCTTTCACCGACGCCTCATACGGTGGGGCCATGACGCAGGTGACTCCTCCCGGGTGGTATCCCGACCCGGGGCAGACGAGTGAGGGTCCCGCCACCGAACGCTGGTGGGACGGCAAGGCATGGACGGACCAGACCCGCCCCGCGGGGTCGGCCGCCGTTTGGGGTCCCCCGGCGCAGCAGCCGGCGGCCGGGGCCGCTCCGGCGTACCCGGCGTATCCCGGCTATCCGGAGTACCCGTTCCAGCCGGCGGCCGCCCCGCGGCGCGGGCTGCGCACGGGCATAGCGGTCGCGGTGGCCGCCGCGGTGCTCGCGAGCATCGGCGTGGGCGTGTGGGCGCTGACCGGTCACGGCGGCTCGGGCGGCGGGACCGTCGGCTCGCAGCGGGGTCCGGGCGGCCCGGGCGGCTTCGGCGGCCAGGGCGGTCCGGGCGGCGGCCAGGGCGGCTCGGGCGGTTCCGGTGGCGGTCAGTCGCCCGGCCCGGGGCAGTCCCAGGCACCGAAGATACGCAGCGGTTCGGTGACCGACCCGATCAGCGGCATCAGCCTGCCCATCCCGGCCGACTGGTACGGGCAGCAGATCGCGGTGGGCGCGTCGGTGACCTCCGACCAGTCCTACAAGTGCCCCGGCGACACCTCCCAGACCTGCACGAAGGGCGGCGCGTACTCCGCGCCCGCCGCGGTCCTGAAGACGGCGGGCAGCACGGCCGAGGCGGTGGCGAAGGCCGACATCGCGGCGAACGCCCAGGAGTCCTACGGCAAGAGCTACGGCTCGATCACCTCGCACGACGTGCTCGCGTCCAAGGCTGTCACCGTGGCCGGGCAGAAGGGCTATCTGGTCCGCTGGAAGGCCGTCACCAGCAAGGGATCCGACGGCTACGTCGAGTCGCTGGCGTTCCCTTCGCCCGCGGACCCCTCGCAGATCGTCGTGGTCCGCTTCGGCGTCGACGTCGGCGAGAAGCAGTCCGTGATCGACGAGATCACCAGCGGCATCCAGGTGTCCACCGGCGGCGGGGACGGCCGGAAGATCTGACGCCGGTCCCCGGACGACGGCCGGCCGGGCGGGGCTCCCCTCCGCTCAAGGAGGAGCCCCACCCGGCCGGGGGTGCGCGCCGCCCCCGTCCCCACGGTGCGGCGCGAACAGGTCACCGTCCAGTCATCCCGTGGACGGCGGCCTGCGTCTCAGGTCAGGCCCAGGGCGGGCAGTACGGCGGCGTCCACGAAGCCGACCAGGTAGTCGGGATCGGCGTACCCCTCGCCCAGGACGGGGCGGGCCCGGACGATGCCGAACATCTGGGCGGGGATGAACTCCAGCGCCGGGTTGTCGGCGGGGACCTCGCCGCGCTCGACGCCGCGCCGCAGGATCTCCCGCAGCGCCTCGACCTCGGGGTAGACCAGCGCCTCCCGCAGCGCCTTGGCGAGCTCCGCGTCCTGGGTGACGGCGTGACCGAGGGCCTGCAGCAGCTTGGTGTCGGTGCTGGACCAGCGTCCGATGGCGCGGGCGGCCTCGCGCAGGTCGTCCGCGAGCGACCCGGTGTCGATGCCGCCGAGACGCTTGCTGCTGCGGGAGCGCAGGGCGGCCACCACGAACTGGGGCTTGGTCCGCCACTGCCGGTACAGCGTGGACTTGCTGCACCGGGTGCTGGCGGCGACGCCCTCCATGGTCACGGCCTCGTACCCGCACTCGCGGACCTGTTCGAGCACGGCGTCGAAGAACTCCTGCTCACGCTCCGGCGTGATCTTGGAGCGGCGCGAGGCGGTGACCGGCTCCGGTCCGTCCGCGGCCTGCGACGTCATGTGCTCTTCCCCTTCTCCCGAGCGTTCTTCCGGGCGGCGCCCCCTCCACATCCTTATCCCGGCTTTATTCCCGGGACCTGGTGTGGTGTTCCTCAATCGATACGCCAGTGTACCGGAACGCCTCCGTATCGGTACACTCCCGTATCGGAACGCTTTCGTTTCGGGACGCTCGCGTACCGATGAGTTCCGGCCCCCGCGGGGGTCCCGACACCAGCACACCGCACCACCGTCAGCGAAGGGGCCGGGGGATGAATGCCCGCACCGAGCGTGCAGAAGGGGAGACCGGCGCAATAGCGCGGCCTCCGCTCGTCCGTGAGCTCCTGCTCGTCGCAGGGCTCTTCCTCGTCTACAAGCTCGGCCGCCGGCTGGCGACCGGCCACACCGGCGAGGCCCTGCACAACGCCCGGCACGTGTGGGAGTTCGAGCGAGCGGTCCATCTCCCCGGCGAGGGCTCGGTGCAGTCCCTGCTGCTGCACGGCGACACCCTGGTGCGGGTGGCGAACACCTACTACGCCACCGTCCACTTCCCCGCCACCGTGGCCTTCCTGGTCTGGCTCTACCTGCGGCGCCCCGCGCACTACGTCTGGGCCCGCCGGGTGCTCGCCACCGTGACCTCGGCGGCCCTGGTGCTGCCCTTCGTGTTCCCGCTGGCGCCGCCGCGCATGCTGGCCGCCACCGGCCTCGTCGACACCGCGCACGTGTACGGCCCCTCGGTGTACGGCCCGCCCTCCTCCGACCACCTCTCCAACCAGTTCGCGGCGATGCCCTCGCTGCACTTCGGCTGGGCCCTGATGGTGGCGATCGGCCTGATCGCGGCGACCAGGTCCCGCCTGCGCTGGCTGTGGCTGCTGCACCCGCTGGTGACGCTGCTGGTGATCGTCGGCACCGCGAACCACTACTGGCTCGACGCGATCGCGGCCACCGCGATGCTCGGCGCCGCGCTCGCCCTGATCCGTCCCGTGACCTCCTCCGGGCAGAGCCCCCTCTCGCGTCGCCCGCGGCAGGCCACGGTCACCACGGCCGGTCGCGGCACCGAACAGCTCGCTCCCGTCACCGACGACACCGTCCTGGTCGGAGCGGGCCGATGACCGCCACCCTCGTCGCCGTCGCCCTGTCCCTGGTCTCCGCCGTCGCCTACGCGGCCGCGGCCGTCGCCCAGGAGCGGCTCGCCGCCCGCAGCGCGGACACCGGCATGCTGCGCCTGCTGGCTGCGGGCGCCTGGTGGGCGTCGGTCGGCCTCAACGCCGGCGCGGCCCTGCTGCACGTGGTCGCCCTCAAGTACGGCCCGCTCACGGTCGTCCAGCCCCTCGGCGCGCTGACGCTCGTCGCCGCGGTGCCGATGGGGGCGCGGGCGGCCGGGCGCAGGGTGAGCACGACCGAGTGGCGGGGTACGGCGCTCACCCTGGCCGGCCTTGCCGCGCTGCTGGTCACCGCGTCGGGGTCGGCGCCCGAGCAGGTGCTGAGCCTGACCGAGGCGGTGGCGGTCGCGGGCACCACGGCCGCGCTGATCGGTCTGCTGGCGCGGCCGGGAGCCCGTCCCGGCCTGCGTCACGCCACGGCGTCCGGCTTCGCCTCGGGTGTGGCCTCGGCGCTGACCCAGACGGTGACGGTGGCGGCGACCCACCACTCGGGCCCGGTGCTGAGCGTGCGGGTCGTCCTGGTGGCGGTCCTGGTGGCCGCCTTCGCGGTGGGCGGCCTGCTGCTGTCGCAGACCGCGTACCGCGGCGGCCTCGGCGCACCCCTCGCGGTGGTGACCCTGTCCAACCCGGTGGCGGCCGCGGTGATCGGCCTCACACTGCTGGGCCAGGGCCTGCGCGGCGGTGCGGCGGGCGTCCTGCTCGGCCTCGCGGGCGCGGCACTCGCGTCCCGGGGCGTGGTCCTGCTGACCCGTGCGACCCCCGTCGAGCCCGACGAGGAGCACCCGGTGGCGGCGGTGCTGGCCCTCAAACCGGAGACGGCCACCCGCGAACCGGCGCTGGTGCCCCGGCAGTCCGTCGACCCGGGGCACCTCACCTCACTCTGACAGCAGTCAGCCGAGACCGCGCGAGTCCTGCTTGAGCGCGGTGTCGACGGTGAGCGCCGTCGCCACGACCAGGCTCAACAACGGCTCGGGCAACTGGTAGTGGATCTGCAGCACATAGTTGTCCGCGGTCGTGAACATGGTCTTGGCGAGCCCCTCCCACGTCTTCGTGATCCGGGCGACCTCGTTCTCGGCGTGGTCGACGATCGCGAAGTTCCAGGCCCGCCAGTTCTCCGCCTTGATCGCGCCGACCTGCTGCCCGTCGACGTTCATCGCGAAGTTGATCTTCCCGATCATGTTCTGCTGAACGATCTCACCGACCGTCGACCCGTCCGGACGCGACACGATCATCCGGGACTTGAACACCTTCGCGGGCCGGGTCAGCACCAACTGCGGCTGCCCGTGGGCGTCCCGGATCTCCAGCCGGTGCGTCATGAACTGGTCGAGGCTGGAGACGAACCGCGCCACCTTCCTCAGCGCGCTCTGCCCGACCTCGGTCACCGAGCCGATCTGGTTGCCGTTCTGGTCCATGACCTTGTACTCGTTGGTCAACTCGATCAGCTTGGCCTTCTGGTTGACCACCAGGACCGGCTCGGTGAACAGCGTGCCGCCACCGGGGCCGCCGGCCGCGACCCCGGCCTGCTGCTGCACCTGACGCCGCACCTGCGGGTCCGGGCCCGCGGGCTGCTGCGGCACCTGCTGCTGAGCCGCCTGCTCGGCGTGCGTGTGCTGGGTCCACTGGGCTCCGTCCCAGTAACGGAGCGTCTGGGGCGCCCCGTGCGGATCCGGGTACCAGCCTGCAGGTGTGTTCGAATGCGTGGTCACCGGGGCACACTACCGCGCACCCGCCGGCACCTGGCCAGCCCCGGCGACCCGCCCTGCATCACCCTTCACCCGCCCCCTACGCGGTCAGGATGGCCGGGTCGCTTACGCCCGGACGCCCGTTCTCGACATGCCCGGCGAACCGCCGTACGAACGCCGGGTCCGCCTCGGAGGTGACGGTGAGGTCGTACCAGCGCCGGCTGCCCGCCAGGTCGACGGTGTGCCGGACGGTCGCACCCGAACGCACCGTGATGGTCCGCGCCTTGTGGCCGTAGCTGCCGCTCAGCCTCAGCCGCACGGTCCCGGAACCCCTGTTGGTGAAGGTGAGCTCGATGTCGTCGCCGTGATGGCGGGCGGTGACCTCGGCTCCGGCGGTCTTGTTGACACCCTTGAAGGTCCGCAGGAACCCGTTGGGCCCGTGCACGGTCAGGTCGTAGGAGCCGTTCGAGTACGCCGAGTTCCAGGTGTCCGCCACGGACTTGCCGGCCTCCGTGGTGTAACTCCAGGGGCCGTCGGTGCGGTTGCCGGAAGTGACCAGGAAGGCGGCGCCCGCCTTCGGCCCCGAGGCGAAGGTGAGCGTGAACTTCCCGGCGGCCGCGTCCACCGAACCGTCCACGTGCGGGGCGTACTTGAGCGGTCGGGCCGGGCGCAGACCGCGCTCCTGCCGGGGCAGGGAGCCCTGGGCGGGCGGGGTGGGCACGTAGTCGGGGTGGCGGTTCTTGTCCGGCGGCTGATAACCGTCGGTGCCGGGCAGCGCGACCGGCCTGGTGTCCTTGTGGGAGAAGTCGAACGCCGAGGTCAGGTCGCCGCAGATGGCGCGCCGCCAGGGCGAGATGTTCGGCTCGTGCACCCCGAAGCGGCGCTCCATGAACCGGATGATCGAGGTGTGGTCCATCGTCTCGGAGCAGACGTAACCGCCCTTGCTCCAGGGCGAGACGACGATCATCGGCACCCGCTGGCCGAGCCCGTAGGGGCCCGCCGGGTGGCTGCCGTCGCCCTTGAACAGGTCCGGACCGACGTCGACGGTCGACTTGCCCTGCGCGGCCGAGCCGGGGGCGAACGGCGGGATCTGGTGGTCGAAGAAGCCGTCGTTCTCGTCGTAGGTGATGAACAGCGCCGTCCTCGCCCACACCTTGGGGTCGGCGGTGAGCGCGTCCAGGACCTGGGAGACGTACCAGGCGCCGTAGTTCGCGGGCCAGTTGGGGTGCTCGGTGAAGGCCTCGGGGGCGACGATCCAGGAGATCTTCGGCAGCTTACCGCCCTTGACGTCGGCCTTGAGCCGGTCGAAGAAGCCCTCGCCCTTGCTGGCGTCGGTGCCGGTGCGGGCCTTGTCGTAGAGCGGGTCGCCGGGCTTGGCGTTCTGGTACTGCTTGAAGTACAGCAGCGAGTTGTCGCCGTAGTTGCCGCGGTAGGCGTCCTGGATCCAGCCCCAGCCGCCGGCCGCGTCGAGGCCGTCACCGACGTCCTGGTAGATCTTCCACGAGACGCCGGCCTTCTCCAGGCGCTCAGGGTAGGTGGTCCAGGCGTAACCCGCTTCGTCGTTGCCGAGGACCGGTCCGCCGCCCTGGCCGTCGTTGCCCGTGTAACCGGTCCACATGTAGTAGCGGTTCGGGTCGGTCGAGCCGATGAACGAGCAGTGGTACGCGTCGCAGATGGTGAAGGAGTCCGCGAGCGCGTAGTGGAACGGGATGTCCTTGCGGGTCAGGTACGCCATGGTCGTGGACCCCTTGGACGGCACCCACTTGTCGTACTCGCCCCCGTTGAAGGCTGCGTGTCCGTCGTTCCAGCCGTGCGGGAGGTCCTGGATGAACGCCAGGCCCAGGTCGTCGGCGTCGGGGTGGAACGGCAGGATCTCCTTGCCACCCGCGTCCTGCTGGTGCCAGACGGACTTGCCGTTCGGCCAGGTCACCGGGCGCGGGTCACCGAAGCCGCGGACGCCTCTGAGTGAACCGAAGTAGTGGTCGAAAGAACGGTTCTCCTGCATCAGGACCACGATGTGCTCGACGTCCTCGATGGACCCCGTGCGGTGGTTGGCGGGCAGCGCGGCGGCGCGCTCGATGCTGTTGGACAGTGCGGTGAAGCCGGTGGTCGCGCCCGCGAGTTGCAGGAATCGGCGCCGATTTACTTCGGGCATGGGTGAGTGCCTCTCATCCTGGGTGCGGATGGCCGGAACGTGACGGACTGCGCGCGGTGCGAGTGTTCCAAGAGCAACAAACGTCAGGGAAGGGTCCGGTGGCGTCCGTGTGAAAGTCGGGGGTACGGGAGACGTCGGCTACCGGGCGCGCAGGGTCCGTCACCGGACTCTCCGGCCCGCAACCGCGTGCGCTGCGGGCCGCCGTAGCCGCTCTGCGCGACCAGGGGTGAACCGGGGTCAGGGCGGCTACGGCGGCCGCGAGGAGAGCGACGATGCCCCTGTGCAGGTACTCGACGGCGGCGAAGGCAGGCCGCCGCCGATGCCGGCGAGGTGGGCGGGCACGTCGGTGAGCACGCTGCGGAAGAGTCCGGCGAGTTGCAGCGTGGCGCCCGCGGACATCGACGGCAGCCGCAGCAGCACCCGGCCACGCGGCTCGGCGGCATCTCCGTCAACGGCAGCAACCGCACCCCGCGGCACAGCCGCAGGCATCCGTCTCGCGCCGACCCGAGGACCAAGGGTTCTTCACGCCGGCCGGCCGCCCGAACGTGACGGGCCTGTGGTCACAGGCGGGCTCCGTCGCCCAGCGAGCACGCGCACCCCGAACTCGTGGCAGGCGCCTGAAGACCCCGGGCTGCGGGCCTGCTCAGTGGCCCTCGTTGATACGGCGCAGGAAGGCGCGTGTGCGTTCGTGGGCGGGATCGGTCATGAGCTTCTCAGGGGGGCCTTCCTCCAGGACGGCTCCCTGGTCGAACATGACCAGCCGGTCCGCGGCGGAGCGGGCGAAACCCATCTCGTGCGTGACGACGATCATCGTCATGCCGTCGTCGACGAGTTCCTTCATCACGGCGATGACCTCGCCGACCATCTCGGGGTCGAGGGCGCTCGTCGGTTCGTCGAAGAGCATCAACTCCGGCTTCATGGCGAGGGCGCGGGCGATGGCGACGCGCTGCTGCTGGCCGCCGGACAGGGCCGACGGCCGCGACGACGCCTTGTGTCCGAGGCCCACCCTCGCCAGGAGCTCCTGCGCCTGCCCCCTGGCCTCGGCCTTCGGCATGCCGAGGACCTTCGCCGGCGCGACGGCCACGTTGTCGAGCGCGGTCAGATGGGGAAAGAGGTTGAAGCGCTGGAAGACGAAACCGATGTTGCGGCGGCGCTCGGCCACCACCTTCGGCCGCTCCTCCACCGGCCGTTTCCCCACCGGCCGATCGGAGCCGGACGCCCACGGCCGGTAGCCGACCGGGCGGCCGTGGACGAGGATCTCCCCTTCGTCGATGCGTTCGAGGTGGTTGAGGCAGCGGAGGAACGTGGTCTTGCCGGACCCGGACGGCCCCACCACGACCACGACCTCGCGGGCCTTGACGTCCATGGAGACACCGTTCAGCACCCGGACGTCACCGAAGCGCTTGACCACCCCGCGTGCCGACATCACCGCCGACGCGTCGGCCGGCCCGGCGGACGCCCCGGCCCCGTGACCCGCCTGTTCCCCGGCCTGCCTCGTGATCGGTTCCATGTCAGTGGGCCTCCTTGCCTACGAGCGTGGCGTCCTCACGGCCGACGGTGCGGCCCAGGCTGCCACCGGTGAGCCGCTCCCGCAGCGAGGGTGCGGCGACCACCTGTCCGGGATCGGCGAGTCTGCGCTCGATGAACCGCTGGACGAACGACCACACCGTCGTCAGTGCGAGGTAGTAGCAGGCGGCGACGAGGAAGATCTCGAAGGTCTTGAAGGTCGCCGAGTTGATCGACTGCGCGGTCAGGAACATCTCCTGCAGGCCGATGACCGACAGAAGGGAGGTCGACTTCATCATCAGGTTGAACTCGTTGCCCAGCGGCGGCACGATGATCCGGATCGCCTGCGGCAGCAGTACGACCCGCATGGTCATCGCCGGGGTCATACCCAGCGCCTGCGCCGCCTCCGCCTGCCCGGGATCGATGGCGTCGAGGGCCGCGCGGAAGATCTCGGCCATGTACGCGGCCTCGTTCACGGCGAGCGTCAGCGTGGCCGCCTGCACGACGCCGAGGAGCACGAGCCCGCCGACCTGGATGTCACCGAAACGGTAGATGCCCGCGGCGGCGAGGCCGTTGTAGACGAGGACGAGTTGGACGAGCAGGGGCGTGCCGCGGATCAGCCAGACATAGGTCCGGCCGCCCCAGCGCAGCGGGGAGAAGCGGCTGCGCTGGGCCAGGGCGACGGCGAATCCGAGGAGCACACCGAGCAGTTGGGCGATGACCGATATGTAGACGGTGCGCCAGAGTCCGTCGAGGAACGCCCCGGAGGGCGAGAACAGGTAGTGCCAGAAGAACGGCCAGTCGAAGCCGGCCGGCTGCCCTGCGTCGGCGAGCACGGTTGCGTGGGTCACGTGGTCTTCTCTCTGCGCGCCTGCCGGGGAATCAGTTGGCGATGTCGTCGCCGGTCAGGTTCCACTTCTTGAGGATCGCGTCGTACGTGCCGCTCTTGCGTACCGCTGCCAGCGCCTGGGTGAGCGCGTCGTGCAAGGACGTGTCGTCCTTGCGGGTCGCGGCTCCCACCTTGATCCGATTGAACGGTTCGCCCACGAGGCCGAAGGTGCCCGGCTGTTGCTTCAGGACATACGCGGCGGTCTCCAGCGTCGTGCCGTAGGCGTCCACCAGTCCGAGGCGCAGTTGCTGGAGGGCGTCGCTGTCCTTGGTGAACTGCCGGATGTCGATCTTCGGCTTCCCGGCCGCGGCGCACTTCCCGGACTGGTCGGTGAGGTACTGCACGACGGTCGTGCCCGTCTGCCCGGCGGCCTTCCTGCCGCACAGGTCGCTCGCGCCCTTGATGGACTTGGCGTTCTTCTCGGCCACGACGAGGGTGTTGGAGGCGTACATGTACGGGACGAAGTCGACGACCTTCTCCCGTTCCGGCTTGATGTAGAGCTGGCTGATGATCGCGTCGCACTGCTTGGCCTGCAGCGCCGGGATGATCCCGTTGAAGCTGGTGTTGGCCCAGTTCGCCCGGACCCCGAGTTCGGCGGCCAGTGCGTTCCCGAGTTCGATCTCGGCTCCCACCGGCTTCTGCGCGGTGTCGTAGTACGTCAGCGGCGGCGCGCTGATGTCCGAGCAGTAGGTGATCTGACCGCCCTTCACGAGCGCACCGGCGGGCACCTTGACCGACGCCGCCTTCGTGGGGGTGGCGTCGGTGCTGCCGGAAGTCCCGGCGCATCCGGTGAGGGCCATGGCGGCCGCGGCGGTGGCGCCGGTCAGCACGGACACCGATCGGCGGGAGAAGCAGAGCGACCTGGCCATTTCCGAACCCCTTTGAGAGTTCGCGCTGTTGCGCGGCGATGTAGTCAGTGCCATAGTCGATAACGTTGACTATGGCAGCGAAGCTAGGCCCGTCGCTCTCGGACTGTCAAGAAGTCCGTTGTAACGCGGCGGTTAAAGAGGCCGCACCGTACGCGGCCGCCGGCGCACTCGGGAAAGGGAACGATGTCCGCATTCACCGAACGCCCACTCGTCGCGAGGGGCGGGGAATGGGCCGTCGCGACGCCCCACGCCGCGGCGAGCGACGTGGCCGCCGAGGTACTGCGCAGTGGCGGCAACGCGGTCGACGCGGCGCTCGCGGCCGCCGCCATGCTGACGGTGGTGTACCCCAACCAGTGCTCCGTCGGCGGCGACCTGCTGGCCCTGGTGGGCACCCGGGACGGCGACATCCGCTTCGTCAACGCCGGCGGCCGGTCCCCCCGCGCGGTCGACGTGGCGTCGTTGACGGCGGCGCACGACCTGATGCCCGTGCTCGGCGCCCTGCCGGTGACGGTTCCCGGTGTGGTCGCCGGGTGGGGCGCACTCGCCGTGACCTGGGGCACCCGTCCGCTCGCCTCGGCGCTCGCGCCCGCCGAGGCCGCCGCCCGCGAGGGGGTGCCGGTGGCTTCCGGACTGGCCCACGACCTCGCCCGCGAGAGCGGCAACCTGGCGCGCGATCCCGGCATGCGCGGCGTGTTCTTCGCCGACGGCGAGGTCCTCGCGGCCGGACAGACGCTGCGCCAGCCCCACCTCGCCCGCTCCCTGGCCCAGATCGGCTCGGAAGGCCCCGCCGCGATGTACGGCGGAGAGGTGGGCGCCAGCCTGGTCAAGCTGCTCGCGGCCGGGGGCTCCGCGATGACGGAGGAGGATTTCGCCGCGCACACCGTGGAGTTCTCCCAGGCGCTCGCCGCGGAGTACGACGGTGTCGAGTACCTGTCGGCCGGTGCGAACTCGCAGGGCCTCTACTTCCTCCAGGGACTCAAGGCACTCGACGTGGCCCGCACCGTCCGCGGGCCGCTCGACCCGCTGGGCCGCGACGCCGGCGTGGTCGCCTCAGTACTGGCGTGGACCGCCGGCGACCGTGACCGCCACTGCGCCGACCCGGAGTGGAGCAGCGCCCCCGTCGACCAGCTGCTGTCCGGCGCGTACGCGCGGCGCGTCGCCGAGCACGCCCTGTCGGGCACGGCGGTCGACCTGCTCGCACAGCGCAAGGCGACCGGTGACACCGTGGCGGTGGTGGTGGCCGACGCGGACGGCACCTGGGTCTCCCTGATCCAGAGCGTCTTCCACAGCTTCGGCGCCGCTGTGCTCGACCCCGGCACGGGGATCGTCCTGCACAACCGGGGTGCCTCGTTCTCCCTCGACCCCGCCTCGCCCAACCATCTGGCCGGCGGGAAGCGTCCGCTGCACACGCTCATGCCGGTTCTGGTCCGTGAAGGGGGCGAACTCGTCGGCGCGCACGGCGCCATGGGCGGGCGTGCGCAACCCCAGGTGCACACCCACATGGCCCTGCATCTCGCCGCCGGTTCCGCTCCCGAACACGCCGTGTCGGTGCCACGCTGGGTCCTCGGAGCCATGGAGGCGGGAGTGACGACGGGCGCGGGCGTCGTCAGCACCGAGCGGGACGTCCCTCCCGCCGGCGTCCACGCGATCGAGAGGGCGGGCTTCACCGTCCGGTCGCTCGGCGCGAACGACGACGGGGTGGGCCACGGGCAGTTGGTCCGGCGGGTCACCGGGGACGGCCGACCCCACCTGACGGCGGCGACCGATCCGCGCGCGGACGGTTCGGCGGTCGCCGGCTGACGCCACGGCCGGATGGGCGATCATGGGAGCGATCGACGTGGGGAAGGAAGCATGACCGACAGCAGTGCCAGGACGACCAAGAGGGCGAGCCGGAGCCGGCTGCCGAGAGGCACCCTGAACCAGGAGCTGATCATCCAGGCGGCGTTCCGGGTCGCGGACTCCTCCGGCATGGACAAGCTGACGTTCCAGGCTCTCGGCCGTGAGCTGTCCGCCCATCCGACCGCGATCTACCGGCACTTCCGCAACAAGGACGAACTGCTGCTGGCACTCATCGACGCCCTGCACGAGGAGGCCCTGGCCAACACCCCGCCGCCCACGGACGACTGGGCCCACGACCTCATGGAGATCGCGATCCACATCCATGAGGCGTTTCTCCGCCATCCCCGGGTGGGTGCCCTGGCCGCCGCCCGCACCGCCCGGCGGGAGAACGAGTTCCGGTCCGTGGAACGCAAACTGGACTGCATGCGCCGGGCCGGCCTCGACGACGACGAGGCCGCACGCTACTACCGCGTCTTCGCCGACCTGGTGCTGGCCTACAGCGCCATGGACGCGAGCCTGGCCGCCCTGTCCCCGGAGCTCCGGGACGCCGATCTGCACGCCTGGAAGACCGACTACCTCACGCTGCCGCCCGACAAATACCCCAACATCGCGCGGGTCGCACCACGGTTCGTGAGCCTGGACGACCCCCAGAACTTCGTGACGGCCGTCCAGGCGGTCATCGACACGGTCCGGGCGAGGACGGAGGGCGAGGCCCGCCGCACCTGAACCGCGGTGCGACGGGCCTTACCGCGCGGACACGGCACAAACCGCGGCCCCGGTCAGGACGGGTCGCCGTACAGGAGGCCGCGTCCGTTGGTGCCGATGTAGACGCGGCCGTAGGTGTCGGGGTCGCCGGCGGAGCCAGGTGGCGCCCTTGTCGGTGGAGCGGAAGACTCCGGTGACGTTCTTGACGGTGCCGATCAGGTACAGGGCCTGGTAGCCGGTGCCCGGCTTGGCCTTGCCGAAGCCGAGGGCGGAGGCGGACTGCACCGTGGTGAGCGTTTCGAAGGTGCGGCCGCCGTCGGTGGAGTGCAGCAGCCCCTTGCCGTAGCCGGAGATCCACAGGTCGCCGCCGATGCCGGGAACGGCGGTGAGCCGGCCGGAGGGCCGGTTGCCGGCCCGGGCGGTGAAGGTCGCGCCGCCGTCGGTGCTGGCGTGGAGCGTGCCGCCGGACAGGGAGTAGAAGGTCCCGGCCGAGGAACGGTCGGCGACGACCACGGCGTCGGTGCCCAGGCCGCTGCCCCTCGACCAGCTCGCTCCCCTGTCGGTCGAGCGGTACGGGGCCTGACCGGCCTCGGTCCACACGATGGTGGAGCCGTCCGCCGAGAGCGCGACATGGCCGTCCTGGGCGGAGGGCACCGGCTCTGCCGAGAAACCCTTCCAGTTGCTGCCGCCGTCGGTGGAGTAGGCGCCGTCCTGCGCGCCGCCCCGGCCGACGCGGACCATCACCGCGGGATCGGACTGGGCGAAGTCGATGCCGGTGGCCACCGCGTCGATACCGAGCAGGTTCCAGTCCTTCTCGCCGACCCAGTCGGTGAGCGGGATCCACTGCTGGGCCCCGCTGTCCCAGCGGTAGGCGCCGCCCACGTCGGTGCGCGCGTACAGCAGGCCCTTCTCCCGCGGGTTGAACACCAGCCCGGTGACGTAACCGCCGCCCACCACTTGGGCGTTCTTCCACACATACGGTCCGGCCGCGGCCGTGGTCCGCGCGCCGCCGGCCCCTTCCGCCGGGGCCCCGGCAGTCTTCACCGGCTTTCACTGCTGGTTGGTGCTGCCCCGGCTCGGATACTGGACGACTGCCGCGCCCTGGGCCGTGGAGTCTCCGGAGACCTGCAGGACCTGGCCGCTCCTGCGGGAGGTCAGGGTGACGGCGTCGGAACCGCTCACCTCCTTGATCTGCCATTCCTGGGAGGCGGAGGAGCGGTCGGTCTGCTGCTCGGCGGCGGCTCCCTGAGCGGTGGAATCGCCTGCTGTGCCGACCACTTTGCCGCTGTTGCGGTTCACCGGCTCGTAGTAGCCGTCCCCGGTGGACTTCAGCTTCCACTGCTGGTTGGCGGTGTTCTGGTCGGCCCACTGCTGGACACGTGTGCCGTCGGCGGTGGAGAAGCCGTTGACGTCCAGCACCTTGCCGCTGCGCACGGAGACCAGCCGGTAGGAGGCATTGCCGTCGACCGTCGCGGCCTGCGAGTCCTCCTGCGCGTACAGGAGATACGGCACGAGGACGGCGGGCACGCCGAACAGCAGACCGGTGGCGGTCCAACGGCGACGGTGACGCCCGCGGCGCCCGCCGTTCGTTGGTTGTTCATGGAGGACTGTTCTCCTTGCATGCCGTTCATGGGCGGAAAGCCGGACGCCGGCCCGTGGAACCGGCCGGATCCGCTTCCTGTTTGTCACAGGCGCCGCACAGGGTTGCCGCGCACCGGGACCTGTCACGGCATCTCGTGGTGCGGCGGGTGTCGGGCAGCTTCCGGTCCTTCTTCTCTGGTGGCCACGGTCTGCCCTGACACCGTCCTGACCAGCATCTTCGCGGAAGCTCTTCCGTCTGGCGGAAGCCGTCTTGCGGAGCCACCGCCGGCGTCAGGACGCTGACTCCAAGCACGGCACGCGGGGCGACGACGCTCCGCCGACAGGGACGGGAACCTCCATGCCGCACATCACCGCTTTCGCCAGGAACCAGTGGTACGTCGCCGCCTACAGCCATGAGGTCGGGCGGGAGGAGTTGCTCGGGCGGACGATTCTCGGGGAGCCGCTCGTCTTCTACCGGACCGAGGAGGACGGGACGCCCGTCGCGCTCGCCGACCGCTGTGTGCACCGCCGGTTCCCGTTGCACGAGAAACCGAGCCGGCTGGACGGCGACCGGCTCGTGTGCGGGTACCACGGGTTCACGTACGACACGACCGGCACGTGTGTGTACGTGCCGGGGCAGAAGCGGATCCCGCGCACCGCCCGGGTCGCCTCCTACCCCGTCGTCGAGCAGGATTCCCTGGTGTGGGTGTGGATCGGCGACCCGCAGCTCGCCGACGCGCAGACCATCCCGCGGGCCCGGCACCTCGACTCCCCCGGCTGGGTCACCGTCCGCGGCATGGAGCCGATCGACGCCGACTACGGACTGCTGGTCGACAACCTGCTCGACCTCTCCCACGAGACCTACCTGCACGGCGGGTACATAGGCACCCCCGAGGTCGCCGAGACCCCGATCACCACCGAGGTCGACGAGGGCGCCGGCATCGTGCGGGTGAGCCGGCACATGGACGACGCCGCGTGCCCGCCGTTCTACTCGAAGTCGACGGGCATCGAGGGGCGGATCACCCGCTGGCAGGACATCGAGTACCACGCGCCGTGCCTGTATCTGCTGCACAGCCGGATCGCGCCGGTCGGTGTGCTGCCCGAGGCGGACGGCAGTGACCCGGGCGGCTTCCACACCGAGATCACGTACGCCATCACCCCGTCCTCCGACGGCCACGTGTACGACTTCTGGATGGTCTCGCGCGACTGGGCGATCGAGGACGCGGAGGTCACCGAGTTCCTGCGGGGCAACAACCACACGGTCGTGATGCAGGACGTGGACGCGCTCAACCTGCTGCAGCGGACGCTCGGCACGGAGCGGACCGGCTACCAGGAGCTGAGCATCAACATCGACACCGGCGGTCTCGCCGCCCGCCGCATCCTCGCCCGCCTGGTCGAGGAGGGCGACAAGCCGGTGGAGAGGGTCCTGTGAGCACCGGCGCCACCGGGGAGATCTACCGCATCGACTGGATGCCGGGCACCGACGTGCTGCACGGCACCTGTCACTGCGGCGCCGAGCACACCTCGAAGGACCCGGTCGAGATGTGGGAGTGGATGCTCGCCCATCCCGAAGGACACCACCCGCAGGGGAGCAGCGCGTCATGACCGTGTACGAAGCCGAACTCGTCGTCGGGAGCCGGGAGTTCGCGGCCGACGGCGTGCTCGCCCTCACCCTGCGCCATCCGCTCGGCGAGGACCTGCCGGCCTGGGAGCCGGGCGCCCATGTCGACGTGGTGCTCGGGCCCGAGCTGGAGCGGCAGTACTCGCTGTGCGGCGATCCCGCGGACCGTTCGGTGTGGCGGATCGCCGTGCTGCGGGAGCCGCAGGGTCGCGGCGGATCCGCCCATGTGCACGAGCAGTTGGGGCAGGGCGACAAGGTGAAGGTGCGCGGTCCGCGCAACCACTTCCGGCTGGAGTCCGCGCCCCGCTACCGCTTCGTCGCCGGCGGGATCGGCATCACCCCGATCCTGCCGATGCTGGCGGCGGCCGAGGCGGCGGGCGCCGAGTGGAGCCTGCTGTACGGCGGACGGACCCGCAATTCCATTGCGTTCACGGAGGAGTTGGCGAAGTACGGCGACCGGGTGACCGTCGCCCCGCAGGACGAGACCGGGCTGCTGGACCTCGCCTCCGTGCTGGACGGTCTGCCCGAGGGCACGCTCGTCTACTGCTGCGGTCCGGGGCCGCTGCTGGACGCCGTCGAGGCGTTGTGCCCGGCGGATCGGCTGCGCGTCGAGCGGTTCTCGCCGAAGGCCCGACAGGAGGGCGAGAACAGCGAGTTCGAGGTCGAGCTGGCGCAGAGCGGCCGTACGGTGACGGTCGCGCCGGACGTCTCCGTGCTGGACGCCGTCCGCGCCGCCGGCGTCGAGGTGCTGTTCTCCTGCACCGAGGGCACCTGCGGCACCTGCGAGACGGACGTACTGGAAGGGACTCCGGAGCACCGGGACTCCGTGCTCACCGAGGAGGAACGGGCGAGCGGGGAGACGATGATGATCTGCGTCTCGCGGTGCCGCGGCAGGAGGCTCGTGCTGGATCTCTGACCGCGGACCAGGGGGCGGGCCGGCCTGGGATCAGTCGGCGGCCCAGATGCCCCGTACGTGGCCGAGGTGCCGGGTCATGACCTCGCGCGTCGCGTCCGCGTCCCGGGCGAGCAGCGCGTCGAGGAGCTCCAGGTGCTCCTCGGCGGAGGCCTGCAGCCGGCCCGCCTGCACCAGCGCCGTCAGCCCGTACAGGCGCGAACGGCGCCGCAGGTCCCGTACGACCTCGACGAGGTGCTCGTTGCCGGCCAGGGCCAGCAGCCCCAGGTGGAAGGCCAGGTCGGCCTCGACGTAGGCGATGAGGTCGCCCTTCCCGGCCGAGGTGACGATCTCCTCGGCGATCGGGCGCAGCGCCTCGAGGTCGTCGGCGTCGGCGGTGCTGGCGAGGTCCACGGTCGTCGGGATCTCGATCAGGGACCGGACGTGGGTGTACTCGTCGAGCTGGGTGCCGGAGACCTCGGTGACCCGGAAACCCTTGTTCGGGACGATCTCGACCATGCCCTCCTTCACCAGTTCGAGCATCGCCTCGCGCACCGGGGTGGCGGAGACACCGAGCCGGGGAGCGAGGGCGGGCGCCGAGTACACCTGGCCGGGGCGCAGTTCACCGCTGATCAGAGCGGCCCGCAGCACGTCCACGACCTTCTCACGGAAGTTGGGCTTCCTGCCGCCGAGCGAGGGCAGCTCGAGGCGGCGACGCTGCACGGCCATGGTGATCGTCCTCCTTGGGTCACCGGACATTATCCGGTTCGGCTACAACACGAATCCCGCGGGGAACGGATCGTCCGGATCCAGCAGGTACTGCGCGGTCCCGGTGATCCAGGCGCGGCCGGTGAAGCTGGGCAGGACGGCGGGGCGGCCCGCCACCTCGGTGGTGCCGAGCAGGCGTCCGGTGAACCGGGTGCCGATGAACGACTCGTTGACGAACTCGGTGTGCAGCGGGAGTTCGCCGCGCGCGTGCAGTTGCGCCATGCGCGCGCTGGTGCCGGTTCCACAGGGCGAGCGGTCGAACCAGCCGGGATGGATCACCATGGCGTGCCGCGCGTGCCGGGCGGTGGAGCCGGGGGCGTACAGGTGGACGTGGTGGCAGCCGCGGATGGAGGGGTCCTCGGGGTGGACCGGTTCGTCGGCGGCGTTGATGGCGTCCATGAGTTCGAGGCCGGCGGCGAGGATGGCGTTCTTGTGGGAGCGGTCGAAGGGGAGGCCGAGTTGGTCGATGGGGAGGATGGCGTAGAAGTTCCCGCCGTACGCCATGTCAAATTCCACTGACCGGTCGGACAACTCCACCCTGCGGTCCAGCCCGACCGCGAACGACGGCACGTTCCGCAGCGTCACCGCCTTCGCCGCCCCGCCCTCCACCGCCACCTCGGCGATCACCAGCCCGGCCGGTGTGTCCAGGCGGATCGTGGTCACCGGCTCGACGACCTCCACCATGCCGGTCTCCACCAGGACCGTCGCCACGCCGATCGTGCCGTGTCCGCACATCGGCAGATAGCCGGAGACCTCGATGTAGACCACGCCCCAGTCGCAGTCCGGGCGGGTCGGCGGCTGGAGGATCGCGCCGCTCATCGCGGAGTGGCCGCGCGGCTCGTTCATCAGCAACTGCTTGATGTCGTCCCGGTGTTCACGGAAGTACAGCCGCCGCTCGTTCATCGTCGCGCCGGGGATGGTGCCGATTCCGCCGGTGATCACACGGGTGGGCATGCCCTCGGTGTGCGAGTCGACGGCGTGCAGGACGAGTTTGCTGCGCACGGGCCCTCCTCCCTACGCCAGTCCGGCGGCGACGGCCTGTTCGGTGGCCGCCCGGACGACGGCCTCCTGCTCGGGCAGCAGTGGCACGCGCGGGGGCCGCACGGGGCCGCCGTACCGGCCGACGATGTCCATGGACAGCTTGATGGCCTGCACGAACTCGACCCGGGAGTCCCAGCGCAGCAGCGGGTGCAGTTGCTCGTACAGCTTCTTGGCGGTGTCCAGGTCGCCGTCGACGGCGGCGTGGTACAGCCGGGTGGTCGCGGCGGGCAGGGCGTTCGGGTAGCCGGCCACCCAGCCCTTGGCACCGGCGATCGCGAGCTCCAGGAGGACGTCGTCGGCGCCGATCAACAGGTCCAGTTCCGGGGCGAGTTCGGCCAGTCGCCAGGCGCGGCGGACGTCGCCGGAGAACTCCTTGACGGCGTGGATGTACCCCTCCCCGTGCAGTTGCGCGAGCAGTTCCGGTACGAGGTCGACCTTGGTGTCGATCGGGTTGTTGTACGCCACGATCGGCACGCCCGCCTTCGCCACCTCGGCGTAGTGGGCGAGCACCGAACGCTCGTCGGCGCGGTAGGCGTTGGGCGGCAGCAGCATCACGGACGCGCAGCCCGCGTCACGGGCCTGCTCGGCCCAGCGCCGGGACTCCGCCGAGCCGTAGGCGGCGACACCCGGCATCACGCGCGCGCCGCCGATCGCGGCCACGGCGGTCTCCACGACCTTGGCCCGCTCCTCGGGGGTGAGTACCTGGTACTCGCCGAGCGAGCCGTTGGGGACGACGCCGTCGCAGCCGTTCTCGACCAGCCAGGCACAGTGCTCGGCGTACTTGTCGTAGTCGACGGACAGGTCGTCGGTGAGCGGGAGCGCGGTGGCGACGAGGACGCCGCGCCAGGGGCGGTGGTCGGTCATGAGGGCCCTTCCTCGGTGGGGTGGTCGGGTTCCTGGGCAAGGACGCCCAGCGGCACGGGCCGCGCGAACGGCCTTCTGGACGGGCCGAGTTGGCATCCGCCAAGTCCGGCGACCGCTGGCGCGCACATCCGGCCCTGGCACCAGCCCATGCCGGCCCGGGTGAGCAGCTTCACGGTGCGCGGATCGCCCGCGCCGAGTTCGCCGACGGCCGCGCGGACGGCCCCGGCGCTCACCTCCTCGCACCGGCACACGACGGTCTCGTCGGTGACCTGGTCGCCCCAGTGCACGGGCGGCCGGTACACGGCGTCGAGGGCCGCGGCGAACTCCCGCAGCTTTGTACGGGACTTGAGGGCCGCCGCCCACTCCCTCGGGTCCGGTTCGGTGCCGGTCAGGCGCGCCGCGGCCGAGCTTCCCGCGATGTGGCCCTCGGCGAGTGCGAGGGCCGAGCCGCCGATGCCGGTGGCCTCTCCGGCGGCCCAGACGCCGGGGACGTCGGTGCGCTGCTCGTCGTCCACCTGCACGGTGACGCCGTCGAGGCGGCACCCGAGGCTCTCCGCCAGGTCGGTGTGGGCCAGCATGCCGTGGCTGACGGCGAGGGTGTCGCAGGGGATTCGGCGCGCGGTGCCGGGCCGGACCCTTCCGGTCGCGTCGAGCGCGGCGACGGTCACGGCCTCCACCCGCTCGGTGCCGTGCGCCTCGATCACGGTGTGCCGGAGGAGCGGACGTACCCGGTGCCGGAGCAACCGCAGCGCGTATCCGGTGCCTTCGGCGAGCCTGGCGGGCTGGGCGGCCAGGGCGCGCGTCCGTCGTACGAACTCCCGGGGGTGGGCGGACTCGACGAGGGCGGTCACCTCGACGCCTGCTTCGGCCAGCCCCGTCGCCACCGGCAACAGCAGCGGGCCGGTCCCGGCGACGACGGCGACCCGGCCCGGTGTGACGATCGTTCCCTTGAGCATCGCCTGGGCCCCGCCCGCCGTGACGACGCCCGGGAGGGTCCAGCCGGGGAAGGGCAGCACCTGCTCGTACCCGCCGGTGGCCAGGAGCACGGAGTCGGCGTGGACGGTGGCCGGGTCCTCCTGCTCGGGGCCGAGCATCGCGTGGACGACGAAGCCCTGGCTCAGCCGCTCGACGAACCAGACGTGATGGTCCGTCAAGTGCCTTGCGCGGCCCGCCCTCAGGTGGTCGCGCAGGCCGTCCCTCAGCCGTTCCCAGGTTCGCCACTGGTGATGCAGGGCCTGGGGCCGGCGGGCCCGCAGCCCGGCCGCGGGCTGCCGGTAGAACTGGCCGCCCGCCTCCGCGGCCGAGTCGATCAGCGTGACGCGGACCCCGCGCGCGGTGGCGGCGAGCGTCGCGGCCAGGCCCGCCGGGCCCGCGCCGATCACCGCGAGGTGCGGTCGGTCAGTCATCGTGGCCGGTCCCCTCCTGCGTGCGGATCACGTCGCCCGGAGCCACCGGGACCAGACACGCCCGTTGACCGGCACGGCCGTTGACGGTCACCAGGCAGTCGAAGCAGACGCCGATCCCGCAGAAGACTCCGCGCGGGCGGCCCTCGCCGCGGGTGCTGCGCCAGGACGTGACGCCCGCCGTCCACAGCGCGGCGGCGACGGTCTGACCGGGCAGGGCCTCGATCTCCCGGCCGTCGAAGGTGACGGTGAAGGGCGGTCCCGGGCGGGCGTCGGCCAGGTCGAGCGGTGACCTCACGCGGCCTCCTCGGTGAAGCGGTCGGGGCGGAACGGCGTCAGGTCCAGGTCCGGGGTCTTCGAGGTCAGGGTCTGGGCGATCAGCTGCCCGGTCCCGGTTGCCAGGCCGATGCCGGCGCCCTCGTGGCCGCAGGCGTGGAACAGGCCGGGGACCCGGGGGTCGGGGCCGACGGCGGGCAGGTGGTCGGGCATGTACGGCCGGAATCCGGCGTAGGCGCGCAGGGCGCGGACCTCGGCCAGGAAGGGGAACAGGCGGGTCGCGCCAGCCGCGAGGGCCCGCAGGGCGGGGAGGGAGAACGAGCGGTCGAAGCCGACGCGTTCGCGGCTGGCGCCGATCAGGACCGGTCCGGCCGCCGTGCCCTCCACGACGGGCGAGGTCTGCAGCGCGGCCGAGTCGCTGGCCACGTCGGCCACGTAGTCGGCGGCGTACACCTTGTGCCGGATCCGGCGCGGAAGGGGCTCGGTGACGAGGACGAAGCCGCGGCGCGGGAGGACGGGCAGCCAGGTGCCGGCGAGGGCGGCGAGGTCGGCGCCCCAGGTGCCGGCCGCGTTGACGAGGGAGGGGGCGTGGATGTCGCCCCGGTCGGTGCGGACGCCGCGGACCGAGCCGTCGGGCCGGCGCAGTACGTCCGTCACGGTCCGGCCGGTGAACAGGCGCGCACATGAGGCCCGGAGCAGGTGGGCGGCGGCCAGAGCGGGCATGACCTGGCGGTCCTGGGGATAGTGCACGGCACCCGGCAGGCCGGGGGCGAGATGGGGTTCGAGGGCGTAGAGCTCATCGCCCGCGACCGGCTCGGCGGTGACGCCGGCCGCGCGTTGTTCGGCGGCGAAGCGCTCCAGGGCGGTGAGCCGGCCGGGGGACGTGGCCACCACGACGCCGCCCTTGGCCTCGTACTCGATCAACTCGCCGAACTCCTGGGCGAGTTCGCTCCACAGACGCAGGGACAGCAGGGCGAGGTCCAGCTCCGGGCCGGGTTGCTTGTCGGAGACGAGGAGGTTGCCCTCCCCCGCGCCGGTCGTGCCGCCGGCCACCGAACCGCGGTCGACCACGACGACGTCCAGGCCCGCGCGGGCCGCGTACAGGGCACATGCGGCGCCTGTCATTCCGGCGCCGACGACCACGACATCGCAGGTCAGCAGCTGGGTCACCCCAGTACTATGTCACATACCACTGAACGGGGGAATGGTGCGCGCACCGCATCCCTGGTGAACGATCCACTGACCCGGTCCACCGACCCGGCACCGTCGGCGACCTGAACGCCGGCGGGGCCCGGTCAGGTCTCGGTGGCCGGCACCACCCTCAGGTGGGCGGCCGTACGCCGCGCGGCGCGGACCCGGGGTCGTTCGCGGCGGGCCTCCCGCAGGACGAGCGTCAGCCGCGTGTACCCCATGTCGCGCAGCGTCGCCGGTGTCTCGTCCACGACCCGGCAGTCGGTGGCGCCCCAGCGTGGATCGGGGTGCAGCAGGGGCCGAACGGCACCGTCCTGCGCGGCGGCCCGCTCGCCCATCACCCGGATCCAGTGCGGCAGTCCCTGCCGGTAGGCGGCCTCCATGATCGGATCCTGGCCGATCTCCCGGCGGATGGCCTGCAGGCCGTGGTCGTGTCCGTACCGCTCCACGGCGGCGGCGAAGTGGGCGAGCATCGGCAGGCACCAGCTCGCCTCGTGCTCGCCGAGGACGGTCCCCGCGTCGGGATGGAAGAGGACGAACCTGAGGAAGTTGTCGCCGGGCATGGCCGTGGGGTGCGGGCCCATCTCGCGGAAAAGTGACGCGAAAGCGTTGTTGGAGACGACGACGTCCCATCGGTGGTCGAGGACGACGGACGGGAAGGGGACGGCCTCCAGGAGGGTGACGTAGTCCCGCAGATACGCCTGGGCCTCGGGACTCTCGGGGACGGGCCGCGGTGCCGGCCGCTGCCCTCCTGCCTGATACGCCATCGGGAGGTCACCCCTCTTGCCTCTGCGGCCTTCACGCGGCGCCTTGATCCTGCGGCCCCGGGACGAGCGATGTCAACTATCGTGGCATTCCATGCCTGTTGACGGCTGAAATTGGCCACAGTTGTGGCGACACCTGGATGTGAGTTCGAACGACCCGGTACTCTCCGTCGGGTTCACGGCAATCCGCTTGTGAGCAGCCTGTGCGAAACGTAGGAGATCTGTCGGTGACGGAAGGCTTCGAGGCTCCGGGCACCACGCCGACGACCGCCGCCCTCAAGGCCGTCGTCGCTCGCGTCAGCACGCTCGCCGACCGCCTCGGCGTCCCGCACGCGGAGGTCTTCCACACCGCCCGCCTGTCCGCCGCCTCGGGCGTGCCCGAACCGGTCGTCAAGGCCCTGCTCGGCGGCCGCCCGGCGGGCGAACCCGACGTGCAGGCCCGCTTCCTGCAGCGCCTGGACCTGCTGCGCCGTACCCGCCTGAAGCCGGGCGGCCGCAAGTACACCCAGCAGGAGATCGCCGACGGCGCCGGTATGTCACGGCAGCAGGCCGGCGCCCTGATCAACGGCGACCGGCGTCCCACCATGGAGCACTGCGACGCCATCCAGCGCTTCTTCCGGGTCCACGCCGGTTTCCTCACGGCCGAGGACCCCGAGGCCCTGACGGTCGCCCTGCAGAGCACCGAGCAAGAACTGCTGCAGAAGCTCGCCGAGCGGGAGGCGGCCGCGGCGGACGAGGACCCCCTGGAGAGGCTGCTCCAGGACCACGGCGTGCGCGGGATCGCCTGGCGGGCCGCCCAGCTGCCGACCGACCAACACCGCGACAAGGTCGCCGAGTGGCTGGACATGCTCCTGGAGAGCGTCAAGCGGCCAGAGTCGTGAGCCGGGGGTTGTCCGTGGGCATCGGCAAGGACATGCGGCGTCTGTGCGGCGAGCTGATCGCGGACCTCGCCCTCCCCTCCCCCGCCTCGCCCACCGGGCCGCACACCGCCCTGTGCGAGGCGATGAGCAGGCGCCGCCGCCGCCCGGTCGTCCTCCGCATGGCCGCCTTCCCGCCCGGCACCGCGAGCGGCCTGTGGCTCGACATGGCCGAGCAGGACGTGGTCGTCGTGGAGGAACGCACCGCCCCCGACCACCAGTTGGTGATCCTCGGCCACGAGCTGTGGCACATGGCGGCGGGCCACCGCGGCCACCACATGGAGGGCGCCCGCATCGCCGCCCGGCTCCTCGACGACGAGGCCGACCTGGGGGCCGCCGTGCGCCAGGTGGCCGCCCGCAGCCACGTCGACCAGGCCGAGGAGCGGGAGGCCGAGACCTTCGGCCTGCTGCTCGCCAGCAAGTGCCGGGCACTGCTGGCGGGTTCGGGTCACCGGGCGCCGGTGCAGCGCGACCACCTGGCGGGCCGCATCGAGGCGTCCCTCGGCTACCTGGGTCCGCAGGGCTGAGCCGCCGTCACGTCGCGCTGCGTTCGCTGGCCTCTTTCCGTTCGCGTTCCACCGCGCGCTCCCGGCCGCCCTGCTGCCGTCCCTCCACCAGCAGCTCCCGCCAGTGCTCGCGGCTCCAGTGCGCGGCGTCGGTGGTGGCCGTGAACTCCTCGACCAGGGCGACGAACCGGGCCGGGTCGCTGTGGAACGGGAAGTGGCCCGCCTGCTCGAAGATCTCCAGCCGGCTCCCCGGCATGGCCTCGTGCGCCCCGTACGCGTGCCGCACCGGCACCACACTGTCCCGGTCGCCCCACAGCAGCATGGTCGGCATGCCCTCGGTCAGATAGCACCGGTCGAGCATGGTCACGACCTGGCCGCGCCAGTCCACGACCGCGCGCAGCGTACGGATGAAGGCGTTCCGCGAGGTCTCGTCCGGCAGGGCGTCGACGAGATCCACCAACTCGCGTGCGTCCTGGCCCAGATCGGTGTCGAGCAACCGCATCAGCCGCACCGCGAGCCCCACTTGCAACCGCATCCCCGGCAACCGCAGCGCCGACAGCATCAGGTGGGCTCCTGGCAGCGAGACCAGCCGCAGCACCGGATTGACCTCGCGGCCCACCCCGCCCGCGCTGACCAGGATCAGCCGCTCGGTCCGCTCGGGGAACTGGTAGGCGAACTGCATGGCCACTCCGCCGCCCAGCGAATGCCCCACCAGCGTCGCCGACTCGATGCCGAGCGTGGTGAGCAGGTCCCGGACGCCGTTGGCGTACGCGGCCACCGAGTAGTCGGCGCGCGGCTTGTCGGAGTGGCCGTGGCCGAGCAGGTCGGGCGCGATGACGGTGTGCGTGCGGGCCAGGTCGGGGATCAGTTCGGCCCAGGTCGCCGAGGAGTCGCCGATGCCGTGGATGAGGACGAGGGCGGGGCCCTGACCCGCCATGCGGAAGGCGCGCCGGTACCCGTGCACCACCCGGTAGCGCAACTCCAGTTCACCGTCGCCCACCGGGCGCAGCCGCACGGGCCGCGCCGGGCGCACTCGCGGGACGTCGACCACGCTCCCGCCTCCCTTCCCCGGCCGCGCGCCGGCGGGTCCGAAGCCCTTCCCCTCAGCGTAGAACCCCATTTCCACCTGGGGTTTCGAGGAGGTTTCGCCTCCGCTAAGTGGTCTGCGTCGTAAGTCCTTCGGGGGTTGACTTTGGAGCTGGTTGCAGGCCTGTTCGCGGTCAGGTGCCGAGGCCTGTGAGGTGGAGGTGGC